>JBBQQS010000316.1:0-6334 GCA_038215525.1 Bryobacterales bacterium | reverse complement strand
GTAATACTCGAAGACCCGCTCGCGCCCTAAAGCCGATTGGCCATATTCGCCGACGGGAGCGAGCGGCGTATCTTCGGTAGCTCCGCCGCTCGCGATGGGGACGAGCGGAAAGACATTTCCGGTGGACCAGGAGATGATGCGGGAAGTCGCATAACGCTGGGCGACTAAGCCCGGTAGGACGGTATTGGTGGCCCAAGTGGGCGAGGCGTCGCCGGCGGTGCCGAATTTCCGGGCGGCTAAGTAGATGACGTGGGCGGCGTCCGGAAGTTGGTCTAATGCGTGGTGGGCGAGTAAGTCGCTGGCGATGGTCTCGATGCCTTCGCGTTCGAGTTCTGGCCGTAAGTGAGCCTCTGAGAAGCGAGCCACGGCGATGACGTGCAGGTGCGGTGCGGCCCGCTTGGCGAGGCGAGCCAAACTCGGCCCCATCTTGCCGCCCGCGCCGAGGAGCAAGAGTTTGCCGCTCAGCTTGGCTAGCGCGGCCCGGTCCGCTTCAGAGGGGGTGGCGAGGAGTTCTTCGAGTTCTGCTTCGGTGGTCGGGCAGGTCATTGATTCTGATTCTCTCACGGAGGCGGATCGAATCTGGTAGCATCGAATTGAATGCGAAAAAAGAGTCCAATGTGATTGACATTAGCGAAGACATTGAATCCCTCACCTCTTTCAAGCGGGACTCGGATCGCCTGATGAAGCAGATGAAAAGCACCGGCCGTCCGGTGGTGTTGACGGTGAACGGAAAAGCGCAGGCTGTGCTGATGAATCCTAAGGCTTACCAGCAAATGGCGGACCGATTGTCGACGCTTGAATCTATCGCGCGGGGCTTGGCCCAAGCCAAGCGGGGCGAGTTCATGACGGTTGACGAGTGCTTCGATCAATTAGAGGCGGAAGATGTCGCGGCTGGATCGCTAATTAAGACGAAGAAGGCTCGTAAGGCCCGCTAGCCCGTCGCGTCAGCGACGGGGTCACATTTGCCGTGGAAGTCCCGCATTTACTGACCATTTAAAGGGCCTGTGTGACCCATCGCTGACGCGACGGGCTAGAGGATCACCGTGCGGATGCCGTGCAGGAAGATGCGCCGCTCGCTGTAGAGTTGTAAGGCTCGGGCCAGGACGCGGGCTTCGGTGTCCCGACCTAAGGCTTGCATCTTTTGGGGCGTGTAAGTATGGTCGACGTGGACGGTTTGTTGCTCGATGATGGGGCCCTCGTCGAGGTCAGCTGTCGCGAAGTGGGCCGAGGCACCGATGATCTTTACTCCGCGCTCGTAAGCTTGGTGATAGGGCTTGGCGCCCTTGAAGCTCGGCAAAAACGAATGGTGGATATTGATCACCCTACCGACGAATTTCCGGCATTGGTCGTCCGAAAGAATTTGCATGTAACGAGCCAATACCAGTAACTCGGATTGCGTCGACTGCACTAACTCCGCCACCTGGGCCTCTTGCTCAATCTTAGTAGCAGTAGTAACCGGCAGATAGTGGAAGGGCAGGCCGTGGTCTTCGACTAACTTGCGGTTGGTTTCGTGGTTGGCGGCGACGGCGGTGATGGCGATGGATAAGTGATTGGTGCGCCAGCGGTAGAGTAAGTCGTTGAGACAGTGGTCTTCTTTCGAAACCAGGATCAGGGTGCGGACGGGCTCGGCCTGGTTGTCGATCTGCCAGTCCATGGAGAATTTGACGGCGATGGCTTCGAAGTGCCGGGCAAAGAGCTGGTCGGCGCCGGGCTCGAGGGGGGCGTAAACGACGCGCATGAAGAAACGGCCCGACAAGGGGTCATTAAATTGGGCGGACTCTTCGATGTTACAGCCGCACACGCTTAAGGCGGTGGCGACGGCGGCCACAATGCCGGCGCTATCGTGACAATGGAGACGGAGAATATACATTTAGCGGGGGCTCAGCTTCGGCCAGGCGATTTCGATGCCTTGCGCGATGAGCCGGGCCTGGAATTCGGCGAGGCGTTTGGGATCTTTGCGGATTTGTCGCGGCGGCGTTTTGACGCGGAGGGCCTCGGCGGCTAACATACCGGCCGATTCGCCGATATTCCACTCGACGGGATGCAGCCGGTAACAGCCGTTGGTAATGTGCGTGGTGCCGAGGTTCTTACAGGCCGGGAGTAAGTTCTCGAGACGTTTCGGCAATAAGGCACCCAGGGGAATTTGAAAGGGCAGGGAACTAACGTCGATGTAGTTATCGCCGCCGGAGGAGGGATGTAAGTCGATGCGGTAACTGCCGACGCCGACCGAGTCCGCGAATACTTCGGCCGCTTCGCCCTTACCTTCCTTCTTCCGGATGTCGGTACTGACGTGTTGCTCGGCGATGGTGAATTCGGCTTGAATGCGGCGTGACTCGCGGATGTAGGGGTATTTGGCGAGGCCGTCGTCGGTGCCGGTGATATCGGGCCGGATGCGCAGGCCGGGCCAGCCTTGTTTGCCATCCTGCCGGGGGGCTTCGGTCTGCATCCAATAGAGCAGCGAAAGGCTTAGCTGGCGGCCGCGTTCGAGGTGCTTGGCCGCCTCGTCGGTTGGCACATCGATCAGGTTTCCGAGCCAATAGTCATTCTGCGGCCAGTTGACGAGCGAGATGTCGCTGCGCAGAAAGCCGGGCTCAAAGTGCTGCTGGCGAGCGATGCGGCGGTAGATCCAAAGGTTGAGCTGGTTGGGTTGGCTCGCGTCCTCGGTGGGGTCGAAGTAG
This sequence comes from Bryobacterales bacterium, assembly GCA_038215525.1. Lineage (GTDB taxonomy): Bacteria > Acidobacteriota > Terriglobia > Bryobacterales > Bryobacteraceae > JALHNI01. The sequence continues at coordinate 3,656 of JBBQQS010000316.1, read as the reverse complement.
ACGGCTCGCTCCTGGAGGGTGATCGGATTCGACATCTTCCAACTGAGGAGCTTGCCGGGCCAGTTGACGGGCTTGAGGTTGGGCAGGTAGTCACGCCAGAAGGCATATTCTGCGGGCTTGTCGAGCCGGTGGTCCTCGCCGGGCAGGTGGTCAATGGCGAAGCAGACGGTGAAGGATTGCTGGTTTTGGGGCTGGGCGGCTTCGGGCGCGGAGGGCTCGCCCGTCTGCTTGCGGCTTTCGAAGCCAACGACGTATTCGCACTTGGTGAGCGGTAGCAGGTCGCCCATTTCGGTACCGTCGATGAAGTAGCGGGCCTGGATGACCTGGATGGTGCCGCTCGGGGCTCGTACGCCCACCGCCGTGACGCGATCGCCAGTCACGTCGGCGACCACCGGCTTGCGGTTCAGGAGCAAGGTGAGCTGTCCCGCGCTCAGATAAGGGTGGAGCAGGGACCGCAGCACGGCGAGCGACACGGGCGGCTCGTGGGTGAGCTTCGAGACCGAGCCGCCGCCGGGGTTGAACTGGGGGTTGGCCCGGACGGCGGCCGTCAGAGGGTAGTGGGTACGGTAGTAGTCGCGGACTGCGTTGCGGTAGCGCCGGTAGGTATTGGTGCCGCCGAAGCTCTCGATCCAGGGATGCTCGTCGGGCGGGACGGCTTGGGAGGTGAGTTGGCCGCCGATCCAGTCGGTCTCTTCGGTGAGGATGACCCGGTAGCCATTGCGCAGGGCGGCCAAGGCCGCGGCACAGCCGCCGGTGCTGGCGCCGATGATGGCGATATCGGTGTTGAGGTCGCGCGCGGAGAGGGCAGCGGCGGCAAGAGGGAGAGAAAGAAGTGTGCGTCGGTCCATCAACGCTATGATGCCATTACTTGGGACTGGCACTTGGGCTACACTGGCCCGATGAGCTTACGCATTGCGCCGGCGGTGTCGGCGGACGTTCCGGTGATCCTCGACTTCATCCGGCAATTGGCCGACTACGAGAAGCTTTCGCACGAAGTAGCAGCGACCGAAGAGAGCCTCAGGGATACGCTCTTTGGCGCTAGGCCTTATGCCGAGGTGTTGATCGCCTATTGGGAGGAAGCCCCGGTTGGTTTTGCACTCTTCTTCCACAACTATTCCACATTCCTGGCCAAGCCCGGAATTTACCTTGAAGACCTGTTTGTGAACCCGCCTGCGAGGGGCCGCGGTATCGGGAAGGCCCTGCTGACCCGGCTGGCAGGATTGGCCATTGAACGGGGCTGTGGACGTGTGGAATGGGCCGTGCTGGACTGGAATGCGCCTTCGATCGAATTCTACCGGCACATGGGGGCGCGGTCGATGGACGAATGGACCACGTTCCGGCTGACGGGTGGGTCGCTAGAGGAGTACCGGAGTTAGTCGCGGTCTTTGCGGGCGCGGACGCGGACCGGCACCAGCACGGCCAGTTCCTCGATGGCTTCGGCCTGCGGCTGGGTTTCTGGGCGGACGGTCTCGGTCATGTGGGGGGCACTACAGAGGCGGATGAGGCTCGCCTGGAAGCGGAGTTGAGCGGCGAGTTCGGGGTGCAACGTATCCATACTGGTTCTATCGTCTTCGAGGGGCGGGTCCTTTAACGGCAAAATCCGGGAGGCAAGAATTGGTCAGCAGACAAAAAAAGGGCGGCCTACTTTGGGCCGCCCGCGTCATGAACGTGTGGATTCCTGACTAATTTAGGTTGAGGACTCTATGCACCGGTCTGTGTTAGACCGAATATGAGATACGAGAGGTTCGTCCGATTTGGTTGGGTGGGACTTTGGTGGTGGGTCTCGGTGGGGAAAAAACTAGGATGGTGGTCACGATAGCAGAGGTGTTGGGAGGAACAACCCTTACTCTTTAGAACCATTTCGTTTCTCATACGCACAGTACTCAAGCAAGTTGCGTGCCAAAGTGCAGCTGATGGGGAAAGATCCTCTTTTCAACGGTTTGACGTTTGAGATCTAATCGAGATGTTTCAATCCGGGACGAGATCGTGTTCCGAAGGCAGAAACGGGATTTCGGTGAGTCGAATCGGGAGGACAAAAGTAAAAGCCCGGCCAAATGGCCGGGCTTTTTGACGAAAAGATAGGAGCGAGAGTTAGTCGCCCATGCTGCCGACTTCTTCCTGCTTCACGGCAGGGATGGCGGGCTTGATGATGGGGAGCGGGATATCGGAAGCGGCGGGAGTGCCGAAGCCGATCTGGACTAAGCCAGCACCGGGCTTTTCGCCCAGGACGTGCTCGCGGTAGAGCTTCTCCATCTTGGCGTTCTCGGCATCCACTTGCTGCTTGGCGGCGCGAGCGCGGAGCTTCTCTTCACGGGCGGTCTTGGCGACGCCGGTGATGTCGAGATCGTGCTGCATGTCTGCGGCAACGGCTTCGGCGTTGAGCTTCAGCGAATGCTGCTTTGAGAGCATGTCGACGTCCTTGCCGCCGGCGTAGATCTTGTGGCGGCCGTGTTCTTCGTACCACTTGGTGAGGGTGGCGGACATGTGCATCTTCTCGACGATATTGCGCCAGCCGACGCCCGTATTGTAGGCGCAGAAGCTGATTTCGCCTTCCTGGGTGGCGTAGGGAATGATGCACTGTTCAGTGCGGCGGAAGTCGTAATTGAACAGATCCTGGAACCACATGCCGGCGATGAAGAGGAAGTTCCACCGGTCGCCACGGCGCTGGTCGATATCGACGCGGGTACGGGTACCGTCCACCTTGCCGTATTTGCGGCCCGTGGCGCCGAAGCACTTGTCGAACTTCTGCAATAGGTCAACGATCTTGAAATGGGTGGGGGCCTGGTACGGATCGTAGTTGCGCATCAGGGCGAGCGTGACGCCGAGGATGTTTACCCAACCGGTAGTCCGGGAAGCGTCATTAATTTTGGCGATGTCTTTGGCGAGTCGATCGGCGTTGAGGAAGGCCGTAACCGGGGCGCGTTCCTTGGTTTCCTTGTCGACCATCATGGCGAGACCAATGCCGCAATTCGGGTGGCAGCCACAGGAGAGCTGGCCCCAATCGCGATCCGGCCCGTGGACGAGATCGGCAAAGTCAGAGAACGTGGACATGAACGAAATCGGGAACCAATCGCGGGTGGGCTCGCCGATGCCGTTCTGATTCTTCACGTCGTGGGCCAAGTGGCTCAGGGTGTAGCGCTGCGCGGTGCGGCGCTCGTCGCTGACGGCTTCGTCACGGCCGGTGAAAGAGACCGGCTGGAAGCTCAAGAACGGGATTTTCTTGGGGTTGTCGAGCGCAAACTCGACGATGCGGCCGACCTGCTCATTATTGATGCCGTTGATGATGGTGGTGACCGGGACGATGTCTACGCCGCCGGAGTAGAGGTTCTCGATGGCGCGCATCTTCACGTCGAAGAGGTTGCCGACGGCGCGGTGCGAATTGGCCGCATTGCCGATGCCGTCGAATTGGAGGTAAGCGTAACGCAGACCGGCTTCGGCGGCGGCGCGGGAGAACTCGGGGCTCTTGGCGAACTCGATGCCGTTGGTGGCAGCTTGCACCGAGCTATAGCCGACCTTACGGCTGTAGCGAACGGCATCCAGGAAGTAAGGAGAGAGCGTGGGTTCGCCACCGGAGAACTGCACCGACATCTGGCGGCGGGGCTTGATGGTGATGGCGTTGTCGAGCATCGTTTTGATGTCGTCCCAGGTAAGTTCGT
>JBBQQS010000315.1:0-6348 GCA_038215525.1 Bryobacterales bacterium | reverse complement strand
GGGGATGTCTTCCTTGCGATCCCGCAGCGGAGGGAGTTGAATGGGGATGACGTTGAGGCGGTAGTAGAGGTCCTCGCGGAACCTCCCTTCCTCCACCAGCCGCCGGAGGTCGGCGTTGGTGGCGGCCACGATGCGCACATCCACCTTCATGGTCTCGTTGGAGCCGAGTGGCATGAACTCTTTCTCTTGAATCACCCGCAGCAGTTTGGCCTGGGTCTCGGCCCCGATCGTCCCGATCTCGTCAAAGAAGATCGTGCCGCGGTCGGCCATCTCGAAGTAGCCTTTGCGAGAGCTCACCGCGCCGGTGAAGGCGCCCTTCATATGGCCGAACAAGGTGGACTCGAGCAAGTCCGGCGGCAACGACCCCGAGTTTACCGCCACAAACATCTGCGACGCGCGCGCCGAGTTGGCGTGGATCGCCTTGGCAATCACCTCTTTGCCCGTGCCCGTTTCGCCCGTAATCAGCACCGTCGACCGTGTCGGCGCCACCTGCGCCACCATGTCGAGCACGCGGATCATCTTATCGCTCTTGCCGACGATATTTGGAAACTCATAACGCTGCTTGAGCGCGCGTTTAAGCTGGAGGTTCTCACTCGCCAAGCGCCGGGCATGGATCATGCGCCCGATCTCGATGATCAGCTTGTCGTTATTCCAGGGCTTCGAGAAATAGTCGTTGGCGCCAGCCTTGACGGCTTGCACCGCCACTTCGATGGAGCCGTAAGCGGTAATGAGGAAGATAGGCGTTTCGTTATCGCGCTCGCGCAGTTCGGTGATGACGTCGATGCCGCTTTTGTCGGGCAGCATCAGGTCCAACAGCACCAGGTCGTACTGCATGGCTTCGACGCGCACAATCCCTTCGTTCGCCGTGGAGGCCAGCTCAACCTGATAGCCTTCGAGCGTCAGGAGTGCTTCGAGCGATTCGCGGATATCGGCTTCGTCGTCGATGACGAGAATGCGGCCGTGTATCGCGTCTAGGATGACGTCATCCGGCGGCAAATTCGCCAAGTTGGGATTGCGGGGGATGCGGAGTTCAGACATGCGGCAAGTGGCGCGCGGCCGGGAACTCGAGCTGGAAGCGGGTGCCGACTCCAGCCCGGCTGTCCACCACAATGGACCCGCCGTGCTCTTGCACGATACCATAGGAAACCGACAAGCCCAAGCCGGTTCCCTTCTTAGCACCCTTCGTGGTGAAGAACGGATCGAAGATGCGTGGCAGAATCTCTTCCGGAATGCCGCTCCCGTTGTCGGCCACCTCGATGCGCGCCAACTGATCGTTCAACGCAATCGTGCAAACCGTCAACTGCTTCCCTGCCCCATCGGCGGCCCGGCCATCCATGGCGTCGCGCGCGTTGATGAACAGATTCAGCAACACCTGCTGCAGCTTGCCCGAGTTTCCGCGCACCGGAGCGACGGTCTTCGCGAGGTCCAGGTTCACCGTCACATTGGCCTCCCGCAGTTGGTGATCGATCAACGAAACTGTATCGCGGACGAGCCGGTTCAGGTCGACATCGCAGACTTCGGTGGTGGAGGTGCGTGAGAAGTTCAGGAGCGAGTTGACGATCTCGCTGGCCCGGAAGGTTTGCTTGGCGATCTTCTCGAGCAGTACGGACTTGGCCACGTCACCCCCCACCTGCTTTGCCAGCATCTGGGCGTAGGTGGAGATGACCGCCAGCGGGGTGTTGACTTCGTGGGCGACACCGGCAGCCAGAAGCCCGATCGAGCTCAGCTTGTCGGCCTGCACTAATTGGCGTTCGAGTTCGGAACGGTCAGTGATGTCGTCGAAGAGGATAATCCGGCCGATCTGCACGCCGTCCTTCGAAACGAGGGGGGCAATGGCGATATTCAGAATCGCCTCGCGCTGGACGGGCGCCGCGGCCACCGCCACACTACTGTGCGTTTGGTTGCCAACGGCATGGCGGCCATTGCTATTGGTCGCCCCATTCAGAGTCGCCGGCTTCGGCAAACGTAAACGGAAGCGTTCGATATGGTGAATGCCCATCTCGCCACGCAACGCGGCTAAGCGATCGGACAATTCCACCGGCAGTAACTCGGGCAAGCGCCGGCCCAGGGCGCGCTCGCGGCGAATTCCAGTAAGCCTTTCGATCTGTCCGTTCCAACTCTCCACCCGGTCGTCCAGATCGGCGGCCATGATTCCGACGTTGATCGATTCGACGATGTTCTCGCTAAAGTCCTTCAGCCGCTCGTATTCGTCTACCTTGCGCTGCAGAGAGTTGTAAAGCCGGGCGTTCTCAATCGCGATGCCCACGTAACCCGAGAGGGTCATCAAGAGCTCGACGTCGTCGCTGGTGAGGAAGTCGCCTTCAATCGTACGGGAGACGCCGAGGTAGGCGATGGTGCGGCCACGCACCGCGCAGGGCATGTAATAGGTAAGGTCCAGGTCGCCGATGGTTTGCCGCACGCCGGGCGCCAAGTGCTGAAACAGAATATCCAACTGCGTGCGCGTCCGTTCAAAGAACAAGTAGGGCTTGTCGCTTGCCGAATCGAGGAAGGCCAAGTCCTGATACTCGGGCACGGGCTGGGGACGGTTGCCGGCGGCGAGCGCCAATGCGAACTGGCCTTCTTCGTCAGCCAGAAAAAACGTTAAGTGTTGAATCGATAATGTCCGCAGCAAACGCTCGGCGGTGGATGAGAGCATCCGGTCAAGGTCGGTTTCCGAACTCAGGTCGCGGGCAAAGTCGATTAAGGTACGGCGGTAGTTGTAACTTTCTTTGTAGAAAAAGTAACGGTCCAAATTCTCTTGGAGCCACTGCCGGATCGGTTGGAAGACGAAGGTGGCAATCACGATCAGGATGCCGAAGCCCGACGGACTTAGCTCTTCGAGGTTGCCGAGGCGGGTGACCGAATAGACCAAGCCATAGAAGATGCTGAGCACCGCCAGGGTGGCCAACGTATAGACGTAGCCCTGCTGGAAAATCACGTCAACGTCCATGAGACGGTAGCGTGCGATCGCATAAGCCCAAGTGAGCGGAATCAGCGCCAACGAGAAGATGCTCAGTTCGGCGAAACCGGAAGGCACCGATCCCCAGGCATAAGGCAATGCATAAAACAAGGCGAACGGCAAAATCCCAAACACCGCCCCGTTGCGCACCCACTTCATCTGCTGTCGCAGAGTGGAATCGTCCACTTTTCGTTGCCGCCAAGTCACCACGGCCGCGCCTAGCAGATAAACCGCTACCAGGAAGCCCATCCAGAACCGGTCGAGCGCCCAGCGCAGTTGAGCGAGCGGCGTTGCCACTTGAATCAAACCGGTGCCGAGCGCGAAAGTGATCCCGATCAACAACCCGGCAGGAAGATAGAGAACCGCGGAGCGCCAGAAGCCACGCCACCGTCGGGTGGGCTCCGGATAGGTCAGGCAGAAGTGCAAGAACAGCGTGGGCGCCAGATATCCGGCCGCAACGTTTCCCCAGTACATCAATCGATCGAAGAAGTTCAACTTGCCGGTGTAGTGGAAGGAGCAAAGGATAAAGCTGGCGAGGCAAAGGACATAAAATAGCTGCCCGCGCGGCGCTCCCCCACGACGAAAAAATACGAAGAGGCCGATCCCAAGATAGGCCATGCCGACCAGATACTGATAGTAGATACGAGTGGAAACTTGGCGCTCACCGACAACCAGCTTGGCTTTCGTTTCCACCCCACGGCGCAGGATGAAATAGTCAGCCTTCTCCCAGGGCCCGATCCGGTAAAGCACCTGCGGGACGTCCTGGGCCTTTTCGATGGGCACGGTTTGAATGCGTTCGAGCACGTCACCGACGTGAATGCCTGCTTTGTCGGCCGGGCTGTTCGGCGCCACGTAACGCGCTTCCACCATCCCAGCCCCGGCCTGCGCTTGCGGATGACGGTCCAAGCGATCTACCCAATCGACCCCGTCCATGGGAGTGGGATAGAGGTTCTGCTGCCGAAAATTGAGACTAGCCGCCACGATCGCCGCCAGCGTCAAGATGACGAGCGCCGCGCTTACGATCTGCGTCTTTAGCTCTTTCATTCGGATGGTCCGCGAGAGAATACACTTCTCCCGTCGTCCATTGTATGCACGTTTGGGGCCATTTTGTAGGAGTTCCATGACCTGTCAATTAACCTTGTTTTTCAGCTGGTTACATTTTGCGCAGCTTGGGACCTCCCAATTTTGGAAGCCGTCAATACGGGTATGCGGAACACGTACCTGCATCCTTTGGCAACACTCAGCGGTGTAGTGCGATAATCCGGGCTTGAAGGCTTGGTCTCTTTTTCTCTTCGCCGCCCTTTCGCCGGTAGGTTTGGCGGCCCCCTCCACGGTAATTCTGCCGATTCGGATTCCGCTCGATGGCTTTGTTCGGGAAGCGGAGGCCTGGATTCCGATGCAACACCACTCCGAATGGCGGGCCCTGGAGAAGTCGGCTTTCGGAAAAAGTCTCAAGGCCCCGTTGGCGACCCGGTTCTCTCTCCGTCGGCTGCCGATCGAGTGGCGGACGGCGGGTGCTTACCTCGAAATGCGGCTGCCGGTGGTCTACCGCGTCGAACTCGGCATTCCCAACGTGGAGCGGAAGTCGAGCGCCCGTTTGGGAATGGGTTGGCAGACCGTGAGTTCCTGTGAACCTAAGGCCGGCGCAGTGCTGCGCGTGCAAACCCGGCTCGAACTCCAGCCTACATGGGCTATCCTCTCCCATAGCCGGCCGATTCTCGAACTCCCAGCGCCGTGCCGACTGCGGAATTTGGCGCTCGACATCACGCCCCAGGTGCGGCAGGTCTTCACGGCCAGCCTGGAGCGGGCGGCACGCGAACTGGACGCACAGATTCAGCGTCGGTCCGACCTGCGCCGGCTCGCGACGACCCTTTGGATGCGCTTGCATGAGCCTTTGTCGTTGGGCCCCGATTTGTGGCTCGAGCTGAGGCCGCAGTCCGTGGGAATCGATCGGCCGCGGCTCGAGAATGGCGAGGTCCGCACGGGGCTCCGTCTGTTGGGAGACCCACGCGTGTCGGGGACCAAGGAGGCCCTCACCGTGGTCAGTGCCCTGCCCCCGCTGGTCGCGACAGATTCTGCCGATAAGCCTTCGTTCGCCCTCGACCTGGATCTTGATTTGACGTGGCCGGAATTCAATCGTCGCTTGCAGGAGGCCATGCTGGGCAAAGTCTTCAAGACGGCCGGGAATCGTCGGCTCCGGCTGACCGCCATTTCTGCCGCCCCCAACGGCGACCGGCTGGTGCTCGAGGCGATGGTCGAGGGGTCCTTCAAGGGACGGCTGGTGATGAGCGGCCGACCGGTGATTCGGGATGGCATCCTGGCTTTCGACGACCTTCGCTACAGCGTCGACACCGACAGCATTCTGATTCGCCTCGCCAACTGGCTACGTCAGGACCTATACCGTCGTCAGTTCAGTAACGCCGCCCAGGTGAACCTGGTCAGCTTCCTGACGTCGCAACGCCAGCGAATCGAGGAGTCCCTGCGCATTGGCTGGACCGGCGAGGTCAAGCTGGAAGGCCAAATCGACCGCCTCGAGTCCGCCAGCTTCGACCTCACTCCAGACTTCCTTCGCCTTAGAACCCGCGCCACCGGCGAACTAAGTATTATCATGAGTGTCGGTCCATGAGTGTCGGTCCGACGAGCCCATAAAGGCATTCATACCAATCATTTACAAGAAAGTGACTTCCCCCGCCCCCCAATTGGCGCCGTCTTCGCCCCAACTTTTCCACAGCTTTCTTTGCCTGCCCCCAAAAATAAATGAGAATTTTCCCGCCCAAATCCCACTTATAAGCAGATGGCCAAGCTCCCCCGCAAAAAGCTCGACCCCGCCCCGCCCCGCCTGCGCGACTGGCACCTCCTCCAGGTCTACCACATCTACCAACGCGGCAGCCGACGCCAGCGCGTCTTCCACTCCCGCGCCCAACTCATCGGCTACCTCAACCAATTCGATCGCCTCGCCCGCCGCCTCCGCGTCCGTGTCCACGCCTTCTGCCTGATGTCCAATCACGTCCACTTCCTGCTCGAACCCCTCACCAAATGGGGCATCTCCCGCCTCATGCAGCACCTCCAGTCCCACTACGCCCGCACAGTCCATCAAGCCAAAGGACTCACCGGCCTCCTCTGGCGCCACCACTTCCACGCCAAGCCCATCCAATCCCCCGCCCAATACCGCGCCACTCTCCTCTACATCGAACAAAATCCCACCGCCGCCAATATGGTCAAAAAGGCCCATATCTATGACTATTCCAGCGCCCCCGCCCACACTACCCAACAAACCCACCACCGCCTCACACACCGCCACCACCAATGCTAAGTCCGCCTCTACCTCGCCCGCTGGCGCAAAGAATTCCCCGACCACAAAAACTGGGCCGAATGGCTCCGCAGCCCCC
>JBBQQS010000314.1:0-6382 GCA_038215525.1 Bryobacterales bacterium | reverse complement strand
CATAAACAAAGCCCACACTCGGCGCGAAGATCAACGCCAGAAAGCCCGTGCCCCCCAGCACCAAACCCACCCGAATCAGCTTCCCTTCGCCAAACACCGGCATCAACCGCCGGATCAACCCGCCCTGGATCACCGTGATCATCACGCCCAAGTACGTCAACAGCCAGGCGTTCTGCCGCTCATTCGCCCCAAAGCGCGTCAGCGTATACAAGGCAAAATGGCTCTGCAAGCCGCTATAGGCAAAGTTGAGCGCGAACGTCGCCAGCAGCATAAACCGCAAGTTCACTCGCCCCAATGCCGCCCCTATCGCCTGGAACGGATTCAGCAAACTCCACTGCAGCGGCGTCTTCGTTCGCTTTTCCAAAGGCAATGATTCCGGGAGAAAGAAGAAGCTCAGCATGGTCGTCACCAGGGCCAATCCGCCGGCCGCAAATGCCGGCGCCTGCAAGCTGATCGTCGACAGCAAACCGCCAATCGCCGGACCCATCATGAACCCCAAGCCAAACGCCGCCCCAATAAGCCCAAAGCTCTTCGCCCGGTCCTCTGGCGGCGTAATATCGGCAATATAGGCCTGCGCCGCGGAGATATTGCCGCCCGTAATCCCGTCCAAAATCCGCGCCGCGAACATGAATCCCAAGCTCGGCGCCAGGCCGAACATAAAGTGCCCGATCGCCGTCCCGAACAGGCTCACCAACAGCACGGGCCGCCGCCCATAACGATCCGAAAGCGCCCCCAACACCGGCGTCATCAAGAACTGCGCCACCGAAAACACCAGCACCAACAGCCCGATCGTCAGCGCATCGCTCCGGTACTGCCGCACCAGGTACGGAGTAATCGGAATCAGGATGCCCACGCCTAGCAGGTCGAGGAACAAAGTCAGAAAGATGAGGGTAAGGGGGCGGCGGTTCGACAAAATGTAAACCCCTATTGTCGCAGGATTTCGGAATCGGCGGCCAATCCATTCAGACGTCTGCTCTGTCGATGACCACCTAGGAATCCGTTGGGCTATTTTGGTACAGTCTAAGGAAATGAATCCAGAAGAAAGTTCTCCTGAAATCCATGCGATGGACGAGGGAGAAGCGGGCGCCGTTTCCGCCAACGGATCAACTTGTGAGCAGAAATACCCAGACGAACTAGTTTTTGCCTTCGTGTGCGCAGTCGGAACCCAGATGGAGCCGATCCAAGCCCATTTAGTTGAAGATCTCTCGCGCTTTGGATTGGAGGTTGAAGAACTAAAGATCAGTGATCTTCTTATGGAGCATGCTGAGAGATATAGCATTCCTTCCGTCAAACAGGATACATATTTCGAGCGCATCACCTCGAGGATGGATGTGGGAAACAGGCTTCGCAACCTTACCAAGAAACCTGATATTGGGGCTCGGCTTGCCATCGCGGTAGTCAACCAGACTAGACCGAGTGGAAACCAACCCCGTCCGAAGACTGCTTATGTGCTCAATTCACTCAAGCGAGGCGAGGAGGTTGCCCTACTTCGGGAAGTGTATGAGGCAGGGTTTTTTCTAATTGGAGTGTATGCACCCGAACAAGAAAGACTGCTGCACTTGCATACGCAGAAGGCTATTCCTGAGCCAGAAGCGCGTAAACTAACTGAGCGCGATAAAGACGAGAAAACGGATCCGGATGGGCAACGGACTCGAGAGACCTACGCTCTGGCGGACGTATTTATTCCGCAAGACCCAAACGTTTACAAAGAACGACTAAGCCGTTTCGTCGATCTGGTGTTCGGTTACCCCTTTCATACCCCGTCTCAAGACGAGCAAGGCATGTTCTTAGCCTATTCCGCGAGTCTCCGATCCGGGGATCTTTCAAGGCAGGTGGGTGCTGCGTTGACGACGTTCAGAGGCGACGTTCTTGCGGTGGGGACCAATGATGTACCGAGTTATGGAGGCGGTCTTTACTGGCCCGGAATCGGCGACCAGCGCGATCATGTTCGAGGTGCGGATTCTAATGAGAAACGCAGGGATGAGATCATTCGCGAACTCCAGGCAATGTTGGGTAATGAAGAACCAGCTGAAGATAAAGGAGTCGAAGATGCAATTAGCTCGATTTTTGCAGAGTTGCCAGAGGTCCGTTCGCTGATCGAGGCACACCCCGATATCCGGAAGAACTTAGCCGATCGACTACGCAATCCTCGACCCTTGGACTTTGGCAAAGCTAAGGAATTGCTGAGGAATACTTCGATTTTCAGTTTGACGGAGTTTGGGCGTACAGTTCACGCGGAAATGGACGCTTTGTTTACTTGCGCGCGAACTGGGCGCAGCCCAGTGGGTAGCGTTTTGTTTAGCACAACATTTCCATGCCACAACTGCACCAGGCATATCGTCACGGCTGGTGTCAGTCGGGTCGTTTACATTGAGCCCTATCCCAAGAGCTTGGCTTTTCAGCTCCACTACGACTCGATACTTCTCAATGAAAGGGGTCTGGACAAAACAAATGGCGAGCGGTGCCAGGACAAAGTGATTTTCGAACCTTTCCTTGGCGTGGGCCCTCGTCGATTCTTCGACCTCTTTTCGATGAAGTTGAGTACGGGGCGTACTATCAATCGGAAGGAGCATCGGAAAGATGGTCAGATTGTGAACTGGCAGCGCCTCGGCCAAAGACCCCGGGTGCCCTTGAACGCAACTTCATACTTGGATCGTGAACAGATCGTTGCCGTAGACCTATTTAATACGCTACCCTTGAAAAGCTAGGACTCTGATCATAGAATCGAAGTCTGACCATGATGAGCACACCAACGCCAAACACACCAAAGCCAACAAAGCGCCTTGATCTCGAGCGTCTGAAAGTATTGGCGAAAGAGTCGAACGATTGGCCCCCACATATGCGTTTCGAGCTTGGTGTCAAGGCCCCTTCACGTATTGAGCCGTCATCAGCCACTCTGAAACGACGATAGTCACAAATCTGATCATTGGCGTAACAGACTGCCTGCGGCTTCTTGCCGCATAATGAAGACAATGCGCCTTTTGATCCTCGCCCTCTCCTTCGCCACGCTGATGGCCCAAACGCCCGCGCCCCAAACGCCCCAGGCGCGCCGCGCCCCCAGCTTCCAATTGCCTGACGCCACCGGCCAGTTCCACGACCTGCTCGACTACCGCGGCAAGTTCGTCATCCTCGACATCATGAAGACCTCCTGCCCCCACTGCAAGGCCTTCACCGGCGTGCTGGAGCAACTGAAAGCCAAGCACGGCGCCAAGCTCGCCGTCATCGCCATGGTGAATCCGCCCGAGTCGCCGCAGACCATGCAGGCCTATATGGCCGAAACCAAGTCCACCTCGCCCATGCTCTATGACATGGGCCAAGTCGCTTATTCCTACGTCCGCTCGAGCCGCATCGACCTCCCGCGCGTCTATCTCATCGACCCCCAGGGCAACATCCGCGGCGACTGGTCCTACAGCGAAGCCAACAAGCCCCTCTTCGAAAAAGGCGGCATCGCCGCCGAGGTTGATAAACTGATCGCCAGGAAGTGAACGCCCCCGCCCTCACCGCCGCTCTCCTCTGGCTGCTCCCGCTGCTCGCCTTCGACGACCTCCACAGCGCCGTCCGGGCCGGCGATGAGGACCGCGTCCGCGCCCTCATCAAAACCGGCGTCAACATCAACGCCCGCGATTCTCTCGGCGGCACCGCCCTCCACGACGCCGCCTGGGCCGGCGACCTCGATATGGTGGAACTCCTGCTGGACGCCCATGCCGACCCCAACGCCGCCCATAGCGAAGGCGGCTCTTCCCCGCTCCACTACGCCATCCTCACCAACCACCTCGAAGTCGCCCGCCGCCTGCTCGAGCGCGGCGCCAACCCCAAGCTCCGCTACCGTTCCGGCTCTACCGCCCTCCATCTCGCCGCCAGCCGCGGCCATACCGAACTCGTGCACCTGCTCCTGAACCGCGGCGTCCCCGTCAACGTCGCCGACAACACCGGCGCCACGCCCCTCGACGAAGCCGCCTGGCGCGGCCAAACCGACACCGCTCGCCTCCTCCTCAAAAGCGGCGCCAACCCCAAGGTGAAGAATGGCGAATCCGGCGCCACCCCGCTCCACGAAGCCAGCGTCAAGGGCCACGCCGACATCGTCGCCCTTCTCCTGGACGCCGGCGCCGACCTTCAAGCCAAGGACCTTTCCGGCTCCACCGCCCTCGACGAAGCCATCCGCCACCAACACACCCGCGTCGTCGATCTCCTCATCCAGCGTGGCGCCAAAATCGCCGGCAGCACCGGCACCGAAGGCCTCAAACAAATGGAGCAGGCCGTCCTCCGCGGCCAGATCGACATCGTCACCCTTCTGCTCGACCGGGGCGCCCCCGCCGACGCCCGCACCGCCTCCGGATCTACCCTGCTCCACGACGCCGCCCTCAAAGGCCACCGCGACATCGCCATCCTCCTGCTCGAACACGGTGCCGGCGTCGGCACCCGCAACTCTGCTGGCGCCACCCCGCTCCACGACGCCGCGCTGGCCGGCCAAATCGCCACCGCCACCCTCCTGCTCGATCGCGGCGCCGGCGCTGACACGCCCGATCTCGAAAGCGGCAACACCCCCCTGCACCTCGCCGCCAGTTGGGGCCGCCTCGCCGTTGTCAACCTCCTGCTCGATCGCGGCGCCACCCCCCGTGCGAAAAACCGCGCCGGCCAAACCCCCTTCGACCTCGCCACCGCCAGCAACCAAACCGAAGTCCTCCCCCGCCTGAAGCCGTAACGCCCTACTTCTTTCTCCGCGAAACCCCCTCATACCCCCATTCGTTGTGGTTGGGGGTAGCTTACTTAGCCTCATTCCCCCACTCAGTGTGTCCCCAGCCTAAAGACTTGACCTTAGCAAACCGATATGACTTTCAGTGCGAAGCTCCTCTCTCGTTTCCATGCGTTCGAAGTCCCCAGTTTTGGCGGATGCGGCACACGTATTAACCGACCAGCTTCTGGCCCAAATGCAAAAGCTCGCGCGCGCGCTGGCCGGCCAGTTGGAACAAATCGAGCAAGAGTATCTGGTGCGGTTGGAGCACGCCAATCACGATGCCAAACAGCGTCGCGCCTTGGCGTTCATCACCCTAGGCGCGGCATTGCAATTCGTCCAGTCGGCCGGCGAACGGCCCTTGTTCGCTTTCCTCGAACAAGTTGAATACAACGGCCGCCGGATCGCCAAGTTAAACCTTCATCCCAGCCTCGTCATGAAGGCGCTCGCCGAATACGACCACTTACTCGAAGCGGCCCTCGGCGTCACTGCTTCCCGCTACCGTTGGGCCCGCGAGCAAATTCATTTCTGCGTCGTACTTACGCTCAATAATTCTTACTTCCACGTCCGCGAAGCCGAAACCAGCGCACACTCGGAACTCTTTCACATTGAAATCGAGTCGCGTAGTTTAAAAGACCTGCTGGGTGGCTCAATGAAAGTCCTCGCCAATTACTGCCGTTCGGATATTGCCGAAGTCTATCTCTTCGACGAAGCCCACGACCGTTGGATGCCACAAATGGACACGGCCTTGGCTCCGGTCGCCGCCGCCAAAAACCGGAAGTTACTCGCCCAGCCCTTCTGCGTCATGTCCGGCAAAGCCGCCAAACGCCTCAACCCCGCCGTGCTCGACCCTTCCTGGCCAGGCCGCTTCGAAACCTGCTGGTCGATGCCGCTCATCAATGGCCGCCGCTTGGCCGGCGTCATGCAATTCGGCTTTGAAAAGCCCTACGAATGGCTCCCCCGCGAGCAGGACCTTCTGGCTCTCGTCGCTGAGCGCTGCCTCTTGGGCGCTGAAAAAGTAAAGCTCATGCAGGACCTCGCCGAAAGCGAAGAACAGGTCCGCGAACTCGCCTCCCGCATGCTCCAAGTGGAAGAAGTGGAACGCCGCCGCATCAGCCGCGAACTCCACGACGAAACCGGCCAATCGATGCTCTGCATCCGCCTCCAACTTGAGATGGCGGAAAAAGTCCTCGAAAGCGCCCGCACCCCCGCCGAAGTCGCCATCGGCACCCGCAAAATCAAAGAAGTCCGCGAGATGACCGAGAGCACCATTCTCGAAATCCGCCGCCTTATCGCCGCTTTAAGCCCCGCCGTGCTCGAACAATTGGGCCTCGCTCCGGGCTTGCGTCAATTAGCCAGCCGCTTCCAGCGCGCCCACGGTGCCCAGATCTACTTACGCACCGGCCGCCTCGGCCCCGTGCCCAAACAAACCGAAAGTATTGTTTATCGCCTGGTGCAGGAATGTATCAACAATATCGGCAAACATTCTAATGCGGAAAACGTAAACATTTCCGTGCAGTCCGCCGATCAACTACTACAGCTGAGTGTTGAAGATGACGGCGTTGGTTTTTGCGTCGAAGACGCGTTTCAGAAACGCGATTCTTATGGATTGGCAGGTCTCCGTGAACGCGTGGCCCTGCTGGGTGGGGT
>JBBQQS010000313.1:0-6392 GCA_038215525.1 Bryobacterales bacterium | reverse complement strand
CAGAGGACTACGTGGGGGTCGAGGTGGGGCTCTTCGGTCCGGCGGGTGCGCGTTTCACGATCGGAGCCTCCGATTTTTCGCTGCGCATCAATGGCAAGAAAGTGACGGTGCCGAGCCAGCCCTGGGGCTTGGTTGCGAAGAACGTGAAGGATCTTGAATGGGTCTCGCCGGACGCCGTTCCCGGTGCGCCTAAGTCGAAAGGCTCGGTGGGCGGTTCTGGCGGAGGCGGCGGGGCGAACGATCCTCCGCCGCCTCCGCCCAAGGTGCCGATCGACGTCCTGCGCGGCTGGCAGTTGGCCGTCCGCAATGCCTCGCTCGCTCAGGGAGACCGCGCTTTGCCGTTGGCCGGTCTGATCTTCTTCCCGTATCGGGGGAAGGTGGATAACATTCGTTCGCTGGAACTGATCTACGAAGGACCCGCCGGAACCGCCACTCTCACACTGCAGTAGATGATGGGAGGCGGGCCGGGGGCTCGCCATACGTTAGAAGTTGAACTTCAGGGCGAACTGGATTTGGCGCATGGCCGTGGACAGTGAAGCGAGCTTGCCGAAGTTGGTGACGGCGGTCTGGAAGCCGGCCACTGTGATCTTAAACTGGTAGAAACCGGGGTTGAGCGCAGGGAAGCTATAGAGGCCGACCGAATTGGTGGTGGTAGGGACGAGGTTACCGAGGAACTTATCACAAATGGCGGTGGGAAGAGAAGGGTAAGCGCATTTTCGCCGAACCGTTTACGGTATTGGCTGCGTATCTTTGGCATGAGGATGCTAGCAGCGGTAGCGGCGTTGACGGCTGGTTCGTTGATAGCGGAGACGCCGATGATCCGGCGCTTGGATGGGTCGCGCATTTCGACGGCGGAGGCGGAAACCAATGCCAGACGGATTTTGACTGAGGCGCGGGTGACGGGTGCTCAGATCGCGGTTGTGGACCGAGGCAAATTGGTATGGAGCGCGGCGTTTGGAATGCGGCGCCGGGAGCCGGCCTTGGCGATGGAGACCGGGACCACGACCTGGGCGGCGTCCATCACCAAAAGCGTCTTTGCCACGTATGTGATGCAGTTGGTCGAGCGGGGTCAGTTTTCCCTCGATGTGCCGGTGGCCAAGCAAATGGCGCAGGCGCTCGATCGTTATGAGCCTTACCGGGAGACCGCGGCGGAGTTGGTGCGGGATCCGGCTTGGCCCAAGGTAACTCCGCGACACTTACTCTCCCATACATCGGGTTTGGCGAACTTCGCATTTCTGGAACCGGACAAGAAGATGCGTCTGGCGTTTGCGCCCGGCGCGAACTATCGCTACTCCGGCGAGGGTATCAACTTACTTCAGTTTGTGATCGAGCAAAAGTACGGCCGAAATTTGGATGGGCTGATACAGGAGGCGCTATTTACTCCCTTGCAAATGGCGAGCACCGGGATGACCTATCGGGCAGATTTTGCGGCCAATATCGCTGACCGTTACGACGCACAGGAGCGTTTCATCGCACAGACCCGTCGTTCTCCGGCGCGGGCCGCCGGTTCCATGACGAGCAGCGCCGAGGATCTGGCGCGATTTGCGATCGCGCTGATGAACGGGAAGTTACTGAAGCCCGCAACGCGGACCAGGATGTTCGCGGTGCAGATCCCGATTCGCACGAAGCAACAGTTTGACCTGGAAGCGAAGCCGGAGAGCGCGGAGGCGGCGCAGGTTGGCTTGGCCTATGGCTTGGGCTGGGGTTTACTTACGAAGACCAAGTTTGGCCCCGCCTTCTTCAAAGAAGGGCACGGCGATGGTGCGCAGACTTACTTAATCTGCTTTTCAAAACAGAAATCGTGCATGATCTTGATGACCAACAGCGACAATGGCGAGCGTACTTTCCGGCCGTTGATGGAGAAGATCTTCGGCAACACGGTGACGCCTTGGGAATGGGAAGGCTACTAGGTAAGAATACGGTTCACTACTGCGCCATGGACGTCAGTGAGGCGGAAATGGCGGCCTTGGTACTTGTAAGTGAGCCGCTGGTGGTCAACGCCGAGGCAATGCAGGATGGTGGCCTGTAAGTCGTGGACGTGGACGGGGTCCTTGGTGATGTTATATGAGAAATCGTCGGTTTCGCCGATGACCTGTCCGCCTTTGATGCCGCCGCCGGCAAGCCACATGGTGAAGTTGCGGGGATGATGGTCGCGGCCGTAGTTGGTATCGGTGAGCTTGCCCTGGCAATAGACGGTGCGGCCGAATTCGCCGCCCCAGACGATTAAGGTGTCGTCGAGTAAACCGCGTTGTTTGAGGTCGGTAACGAGGGCGGCACTGGGCTGGTCGGTGCCGCGGCACTGTAGGGTAAGGTCGCGGGGGAGGTCGCCATGTTGGTCCCAACCGCGGTGATAGAGTTGCACGAATCGCACGTTGCGCTCAAGGAGGCGGCGGGCGAGTAAGCAATTGGCGGCGTAAGTGCCGGGTTTGCGGGCTTGGGGGCCGTAGAGGTCGAAGGTGCTTTCGGGTTCTTTGGACAGATCCATCAGGTCGGGCACCGAGGTCTGCATACGGTAGGCCAATTCGTATTGGGCGATTCGGGTTTCGATTTCGGGGTCGGCGTAGGATTCCTGCTTGATGCGGTTGATCTTCGCTACCGCGTCGAGCATTTGGCGGCGGGTATTCTTATCGACGCCGGGAGGGTCACTTAAATACAGGACGGGATCTCCGCCAGAGCGGAACTTGACCCCCTGGTGCGATGAAGGTAAGAAGCCGTTGCCCCACAAACGGGAGAAGAGCGGCTGGTCGTTATTGACGGCGTTGGCTTGCGAAATCAGGACCACGTAAGAGGGCAAGTCGTCGTTTTCGGAGCCGAGGCCGTAACTGACCCACGCGCCCATCGAGGGGCGCCCGGGTTGTTGGGAGCCGGACTGGATGAAGGTGATGGCCGGATCGTGGTTGATGGCGTCGGTATTCATCGACTTAATGACGCATAACTGGTCGATGACTTTGGCCGTGTACGGGAGTAACTCACTTACCCAGGCGCCTTGCTGGCCGTGCTGGGCGAATTTGAAGATACTGGAGGCTACGGGGAAGGTGCTTTGGCCGGAGGTCATGCCGGTGATGCGCTGGCCCATGCGGATGGAGGCAGGTAAGTCGACGCCCTGGTGCTTACTCATTTGCGGCTTGTAATCGAATAAGTCGATTTGCGAGGGTCCGCCGGACTGGTGAAGAAACAAGACGCGCTTGGCTTTGGCGGTGTGGTGCGGCATGCCGGGCAGTCCCATGCTGGCTTGGGCATCGCGTTCGAGTAAGGAAGCCAGGGCGACGGTGCCAATTCCCTTGGCCGAGCGAGAGAAGAAATGGCGGCGGGTGGCGGCGAGTTGAAGGAGATCTTGCATGGCTATTCCTTGGTGATCGTTTCGTCGAGGTTGAGGACGACGCTCATGGCGAGGGTCCAGGCGGCGAGTTCGGCGGCGTCTCCGCTGGCCGGGCTTTCTCCGACCGCGAGTAACTTGGCGGCCTCGGCAGGCGTGCGGCGATAGTCCAGTAACTTCTGCTTGGCGAGTTCGAGGATGACTTTGGCTTCGTTTGGTGCGGGCGGTCGAGCGAGAGCGAGGAGGAAGGCGCGGTCAACGCGCTTGGTGGGATTGGGTCCGGCTTCTTTCATCACGCGTTGTGCCAGGGCGCGGGCAGCTTCCACGTAAGTGGTGTCGTTGAGGAGGGCGAGAGCCTGCAAGGGAGTATTGGTGGTGGCGCGGCGGGCGGTGCACTTCTCACGGTCGGGCGCGTCAAAGGTGGAAAGAGTCGACGGCGGCATGGTGCGTTTCCAGAAGGTGTACATGGAGCGCCGGTAAAGATCGGGCCCGTGCGATTGCTGATAGGTTTGGGCGGTGAACTCGGCACCGAAGGCGAGCTCTTCCCAAAGACCGGGTGGCTGGTAAGGCAGGACGCTAGCGCCGCCGACTTTGGTATTGAGTAGGCCACTGGCGGCCAGCATGGTATCGCGCACCATTTCGGCCGGCAGGCGAAAGCGAGGTCCGCGGGCGAGTAAGCGGTTTTCGGGGTCTCGTTCCCGCAAAGCGGCGTTGCCTTGGGAGGCTTGGCGGTAAGTGGACGACAACAGGATTTGTTTTTGCAAAGCCTTGGTATTCCAGCCGGAAGTGACATACTCGGTGGCGAGATAGTCGAGTAACTCGGGATGCGAGGGCGCTTCACCTTGGGAGCCGAAGTCCTCACTGGTCTTTACCAGGCCGGTTCCGAAGTACATCTGCCAGTAGCGATTTACGGCAACTCGCGCGGTGAGCGGATGATTCGGGCTAGTTAGCCATTGCGCCAAAGTAAGTCGATTGGCGGGCGCGCCAGCGGGCAAGGGCGGCAGACTGGCCGGTACACCGGGGGTTAGTTTTTCAGTCTGGTTGCGATAGTCGCCGCGAGCGAGTAAGTAAGTGTCGCGCGGCTTCTCAGCCTCCTTCATCACCATTACGGTATCGATGGACCAGTCGAGGTCCTCGCGCTCTTGCTTGAGGGTGATTGACTCGGCATGTAACTGACGCTGTTCAGCGGGCGCGGCATGGGTAAGGTACCATTCGCGAAGCATCGTCTCTTGTTCTTTGGCACGGGTGGCTAGCTTTAGATTTTCCTGAAGGGGGACATCTTCGCTGAGGATATGCAGTTCGGCGGGCGTGAGTTCCCGGTTGTAGAAGCGAACATCATCGATCCGGCCACGGAGGCGTTCGGCCTCGATGCGGCCGCCAATGGTGATGGGCCGGTCGACTTCGGTAAAGGGCTGCGTCAGGGTATTGCGAACGACTTCCATTTCGACCGCTTCGCCATTCAAATAGACTTTGTCGGCAGTAAACGCCAAGTGCATCCCAACGTCGGTTTTGGTGCGGACATAGACGGGCGCTTTGAAGCGGGCTTCCCAAACGCGGTCCGGCCAGCGCTCCACTTTGCGAAGCACGATGCGGGCCTTCTGTTGCAATCGTGGCACGGCAAAGGGATCATCGAGTTCAATGGACCAACCACGGCGTTCGGAGTCAGTGCGGAAGAGAATTCCATTCCTGAAAGTGCGGGCGCGGGTTTGGAACCAGAGCGTCATGGTTTTCACTAGGCCGTTGTTACTCGGGAAGGGTAGGGCGGCTAACTCTACTTCGCTGCGGCCACTAAGTTCCGCGGCACGGTCCCCCGATTGCGAAGCGACCCAGGCGAATTCATCTTTCAGTGACCGGCCATGGCGGTAATTGCCGCTGGAATCAGCGAGCGAGCCATCTAACTGGTAATGAGCTATTAACCCTTGGCGCGGATCGGCGGCGAACTTAGTGGTCTTTTGCCACTTAGTGTAACTTTCTTTCACGGCGGCCGAATCGAGGGCCTTATCTACTTCGGGCATGCGCGTCTTGAGGTATTTGGCGCGCTCGGCTTGGGTGTCGGTGGGTAACTCGAGTATGGGCTCGGCGTTGCCGCGGGTGCCGTCGAGGCCTTTTTCGGGAATGGTGTTGAAGAAGGCGCCGAAGCGGTAGAAATCTTTCTGGCGGATAGGATCGTACTTATGATCGTGGCAGCGAGCACAGCCCATGGTCATGCCCATGAAGACGGTGGCAGCGGTTTCGATGCGGTCCACCATATATTCGTTTTGATACTCTTCGGGAATGGCGCCGCCTTCGAAGTTGATCATGTGGTTACGTTGGAATCCGGTGGCGAGGATTTGCTGTTTCGTCGGATTGGGCAGTAAGTCGCCGGCGAGTTGCTCGACGATGAATTTATCGAAGGGCTGGTTCTGGTTGAAGGAGCTAATCACCCAGTCGCGCCACTTCCACATGTCGCGATGGGAATCGATGTGGTAGCCGTGGGTGTCGGCGTAACGCGCCAAGTCGAGCCAAGGCATGGCTTGGCGTTCGCCAAAGCGCGGCGAGGCCAGCAGGCGGTCGATTTGCTTCTCGTAAGCTTGGGGCGACTTATCGCTGAGGAACGCCTGTAGCTCGTCGGGCGTGGGCGGTAAGCCGGTAACGTCGTAACTCAGGCGGCGGAGCAAGGTGGCGCGGCCGGTTTCTGGAGCGGGCTTCAATCCTTCCTTGGTGAGGCGATCGACGATGAACTTGTCGATCGTCGTGGCGGCTGTAACCTGGGGCACGGCGGGCTTGACGGGAGGCACATAGGACCAGTGCATATCCCAAGCAGCGCCGCTGGCGACCCATTGCTTGAGTAAGTCGATTTGCGCGGTGGTGAGCGCGGGGCCTGTGGGAGGCATGCGGCCTTGTTCGGCAACGAGACGTTTCAAGAGGCGGCTGGCATCGGAGTCGCCGGCGACGATGACGCCTTTGCGAGCGAAGGCGCCTTCTTTGGTGTCGAGCCGGAGACCGGCTTTGCGGGCCTGTTCGTCAGGGCCGTGGCAGGTGAAGCAACGGTCCGAGAGGATGGGGCGGATGTCGCGGTTGAAGTTGACCTTGGCGG
>JBBQQS010000312.1:0-6415 GCA_038215525.1 Bryobacterales bacterium | reverse complement strand
AGCAGGACCTTCACTTCGCGTTCGAGGACATCGCGTCCCACTCGACGCCCTCAATCGGCGCAACCAAATCGCCGGCCGGTGCTTGCAATGTCAACTTCATCGCGCCATAGGCCCCCTTCCGGCTGCGTGGCAACGCTGGGTGAATGATGGCCAACGGCTGGCCATTCTTCAGAATCTCAATAGGCTCACCCGTCTGGCGGACCTTCTCGAGGAGACGCAGACAGACAGCTTTGAACTCGGACACCGAGATCTGTTCCATAGATTATAGTAGTCATAATCTTTGACCATAGTCAACGCTGCAAACCTTCTACAATGGGGAAGAGATGACCGAACCGGCCTACCCCATCGCGCGCCGCCGCCTTCCGTGTTCACCGGCACTTTGAGCTGCTGGCGCCCGGGCAGACAACGCTGCCGGACCTCGCGATGCTGGAAACGATTCTGCACGTTGCCTTCTGGGCCAGCTTGCGGCGCGAAGAAGGGCTTTCGCCGCGCGTTTCGCTGGCCATGGTGCCGCCCGAACTCATTCAGAGGCCGATGCTCTTCGCCGCACCGGTGCCGTTGACGCCCGAAGCGGTGACGCGGGTCGCGCCGGGGGTGAGCCGGGCCGGAGTCCACCTCGGCGTCAGCGGGGCGGCCATTTGGGGCACTTCGCACCATCTGCCGCCCTACTGCCTGATCGTCGAGATCATCGCTCCCGGGCTCCTGGTGATCAAGTACAGCGTCGCGGAAGCCGCCGGCAAGTTCGTCAACATCGCGGTGATCGAGGGCGACCAGCTCAAAGTGATCGACCAGCGCGCCGCCAGTAGGCCAGATTGCCCGGCGATGCTGACGCCCCTGCTGGGCCTCGAGACGCAATTTCGTGACGAATCGGGACCCCTCATCCAACTCGCTGTCTCCATGCGCGCCCATGGCCGGGGCGGCACGCTGTTGGTGGTGCCGGCTAACCGCGAGGACTGGCGCGAATCGATCATGTCGCCCATACCGTACGCCGTCACCCCGGCCTTTTGCACTTTGCCAACCGCTCGCGACATTGACGCCGTCGCGGGGCTCACCGCGGCCGACGGGGCGACGATCCTGAACGAGCACTTCGAGGTGCTTGGCTTTGGCGCCAAGATCGTTCGGCGCTGGCAGTCGCCCTTCGTGACGCGGATTACCCTAAGCGAACCCATTGAGGGCGCCGTGCCGACGGTGGTTGAGCCCATGCAACTGGGCGGCACCCGCCACAGTTCGGCGGCCCAGTTTACGCACGACCAGCAGGATGCCCTGGCCATGGTCGCTTCGCAGGACGGGCGCTTCACGCTCTTCGGCTGGTCCCCCTGCGACGGCATGGTGCACGCCCGGCGGGTGGAGAGCTTGCTGCTCTAAACCCACCGGTCACAGTCATTTCAAACCAACCTAAGTCATAACAAATAAACCACTTAACCAAAAAAACTCACCCCAGAATTACCACTCCCCCGGTAAAATGGACTTATGAGCACCCCAGTGCACAAAATCCCCTATTCCGCCCCGACCATGAGCGGGTGCTTCATGTTAAACATCCCCTCCCCAACCGACCACTTACGAACCCCGAACATTGGAGGGGACGTCAATGGTCGATCGCGAATTAAACGTTCACCGTCCCGCAAGGTCGGGGTTACCCATCCCCCAGTCTTTCCCGCAACACCGACCCAATAGAATCAACGACTCCCGGGTTCGTTTCGTAAACCCGCCTACCCCAATTCGATGTGCAACTTTAGCCGGTACCACGCTGGCCACTGGCGCTGAAGCCAAACCGTCGCGGGTGTTCCTCTCTTAGGTAAAGGCGCCGACCGGATTCTGGTACTCTGCTCGCCGGCCTATAAGGCAAAGGTCCATGCCATGGAAGATGGCGAGAGGGTCACCGGCGTGGGCTGCGAGCACCTGCTCTTCACCACCGCCATCTGGACCGGTGCCGCGGATCGGGCGAAATTCGTGGTGACCCTATTCCACGGCCAGTGGCGTGAGGAGGCTCCGGACTTCCTTTCCGCGTTAAGCGTTGAGAGCACTAGCTTAAGGTTCGCGGAGCGGGCGGAAGCCGATCATTCGCCAGGCTTGCAAGGAAGGCCAGCCACCGGAGCGGGCGTAACTGCGGGCGTCCTGCGCCTCGAAGAAAAAGCCGCCGCCGCGGAGGACGCGGTAGGCACCCTTCTCCGGCCCGCGCGGGTTCTTCTTCGGCGATACGGAATAATAACCCCGTGCATACCAATCCTGGCACCACTCCATCACGTTGCCGGCCATGTCCATGGCGCCGTAGGGCGAGGCGCCATTGTGGGTTTGAAAGTCACCGCGCTTACTGCCGTCGTAGTAACCGACCATTTCGGCAGTTTCAAAGTTGGAGGAGCGGGTGACGCGGGCGTAAGTGTGGTCAATCTTGTTGCCCCAGGGGAAACGACGCTGGTCGGTGCCGCGAGCGGCTTTCTCCCATTCGGCCTCGGTAGGCAAACGATATTTCTTGCCGGTCTTGCGGCTCAGCCAGTTGCAATAAGCTGTGGCCGCGTCCCAGTTGACACCCAGCACCGGGTAGTTGTCACTGCCGGGAGTGGCGCCGCCGTGGTTGGGTGCTTGGGTCCAGTAAGGGTTTTGGTCCTTCGGCACCGGGCGGCCTTCGGGCCATAATTTCGGATCTTCATAAGCGGGATCGTCACGGAACTTACGCCATTCGCCATTCGTCACTTCGAATTTCCCAATATAGTAAGCATCGAGAGTAACTACATGCACGGGGCGCTCGCGGCTTTCGCCATCGCCGAAGTTATCGCCCATGGAGAATGCGCCGGCGGGGACATAAACCAAATCGCCGTAGCCGTCGTTGATGACTTTTGGCGAGTCAGCGGCCAGCAGCGTACTGGAAAGCAAGAGCAGAGCGATCACTGGAAGAAGCCGCCTTGTTTGAGGAAGTGTTTCAACTCATCCATCCACGGGCCATACTCCGGGCTGGTGGTGGCGGCGCCGAAGCCGTGCCGGCCTTTCTGATAAAGATGTAACTCGACGACGGTGCCCGCCTTGTTCATTTCGAGAAACAACTGCGCCGAGCCATTGGCCGCGCCTTTATCATGGGCGGCGGCTAGGAGAAACGTGGGCGGGAAGTCCTTCAGGTTTTCGTTGGGCAAGGCGCGCCCCGCCGAATAGACCATCGCTAAGTGATTGGGTTTTGCATCGAAGCGGTCTACCGGATCGGCGGCCCGCGGGTCGCCGGGAGTGGCGGAGGCGGCGACGAGACGGGCCATGCTGGAGCCGGCGGAGAAGCCGGCGAAGGCGATGCGTTGGGGGTCGAGCTTGAACTCGGCCGCGCGCGATCGCACCAGGCGAATGGCGCGGTTGCCATCGAGAATCCGCGCGGTATCGTCGTAGCGTGGCGAGAGGCGATAGGTGAGGACGAAGGCCGTGGTGCCCCAGTCGTTGAAGCGTTCGGCGATTTCGATGCCTTCGACGCTGTACATCAACATGATGTTCGAGCCGCCAGGCGCAATGATGACGGCCGAGCCGTTGCGCTTATTGGGCGGGGGTTGAAAGACCGTAAGAAATGGGCCATCGAGCGGCCCGTCGCCCACCGCCGCCGGCACCTTGCCCGGCTCCCAGAGGTGGATATTGAAGTTCGCCTCGTCGGCGCAGAGGGCTCCGGCGAGCGCAAGCGCGCTCAAGGCCAATTTCCAGCTAACGTGATGGGTCATTGTCTGGGAGTTTATCACTTGAGGCGTGCGTAGTAAGCGTCAGTCATTTCGATCAAGGTCCGTTCTTTGCGCCCGGCCTTCAGGCCTTTGAGGATACCCTCGCGATCGGCCGAGGCACGATCGTGGCCGAGCTTGAACTTGGCCTCGACGTTCTCGATCTTCATTTCATAGGCGACGATGCCTTGACGCATGCCTTTCAGGTAACTGTCCGGCAGCTTATTGAAGTCCCAGTTGGTGCCGCCGCCGTAACGGCCTTCGTTCTGCGCCACCAGCCGCTTCAGGCTTTGGGCAAAAGCTTCGTCGTCATTGATCCGCTGCGGTTTGCCGGTGGCGTGCACGACGGCGAAGTTCCAGGTGGGCACGGCGTTCTTGGTGTGATACCAATTGGGCGAGATGTAGCCGTGGGGCCCGTGGAAGACGACGGTGCATTCGGCGGTGCCATCGAAGATGTCGTTGTGGTGGTTGCCCGTGGCGATGTGCCACCAGACCTTGCCCCAGCCCTCGGCTTCGCGGTCGAGCAAAGTGGGCACGTTGGTGCAGCGCACGCCGCCTTTGGCCGTAATTAGCATGGCGAAGCTGAACTCGTCCATGAAGTCGACGATGAACTTACGGTCGGTTTCGAGTTGCTTGGCGGGGATGTAAATGGTTTCGTCTGCTTCCTCAGCGGCGGAAGAAGCCCCGGCGGCGAGGAAGGGCATGGCCATCAGGATATCGCGGCGTTTGGACATGCTCCAGTTTAGCGAAAGCTACGGCTTGGAATTGATTTCGACTACCCCTAGCTTGGTACCCCTGGTCCCCGCATCTACGCGAAAGGTGCTGATTTCACTTCATTTTCACGCTTTAGTAACCTAGGCGTATGATCCTATCCCTTAAAGTTGGGGTGCAACTCCCTAAATTCGGCTTTGGATAAACACTCTTCATGAACCCAAAACTCATTTCGCGTCTCCTCGTGTCCGTGTTGGCCGTATGGCTGGCCCCTCAGGCTAATGCGCAATGCGTCAGCCTCACCAGTGGGGCTGGGCTCACGTACAGCCAGAACTTCAACGGCTTGGCCACCTCGGGCACCACAAATGTCCTCGGCACGGCCATCACCGGCTGGGCGATGTCGGAGACCGGAACGAGTGCGCTGGCGAACCAACAGTACGGGGCCGGCACCGGGTCTTCGAATTCAGGAGATACCTATAGCTTTGGAACGGCAGCCGCACCCACCGACCGTGCGCTGGGCTCGTTACTGAGCGGAACCCTCTCGCCTATCTTTGGTGCCTGCTTCACCAACTCCACCGGCACCACGATCACCGCTTTGGCGCTCCAATACTCGGGCAAGCAGTTCCGCGTGGGCACCATTAGCCGCACGGACAGACTGGACTTCCAGTACAGCACCACCGCCACCGGCATTAACATCGGCACGTTTACTGACGTCAATACCCTGGACTATGTCGGTCCGGCCGGCACCACCGTCGGCGCGGTGACCTCACCCCCGGTTACCGCCATCGGCCCGCAAAGCATCACGGGGCTAACGATCGCCAGTGGCGCCACTTTTTGGATCCGCTGGGTGGACTCCGATGCCAGCGGCGCCGACGACGGCTTAGCCATCGACGACCTCACCCTGACCGCGACCATCCCCGGCGGCAGTTCGACGGACCCCTCCGCCACGGCCACGGCGAGCAACGTCACCGTCGGCAACGCGACGACCTTTAGCGGCACGATCAGCGCGGGCAGCAACCCCACATCCGCAAGCTATACGGCATCCTGCAACCTCACCTCCGTTGGAGGCAGCAACGCCTTCGTGCTGACGGTGACCGGCACCGCCCTCAGCGGGAGCTACACCGTTCCCGGCGCTACGGCGGGCAACACTTACTCGCTGCCGTGTACGGTGACCGACGACCAATCGCGCAGCGGCAATTTCAACATTGGCCTGACGGTGACGGTGCCCATCGTGCTGACCTGCGGCGCGCCCAAGACGCTCATCAGCGCGGTGCAGGGCTCGGGTGCGGCCAGCCCGGTCACCAACACGGTGGTAGAGATCGAAGGCATCGTCATCGGCTCTTACCAAGGCACCGGCCAACTCAACGGCTACTACCTGCAGGACGAAGGCGACGGCAACCCGGCCACTTCGGACGGCATCTTCATCGACGAATCGGGCACCGGTGGATCGCAAGGCGCGGTGGCTGCCGGCAGCCTCATCCGCGTGCGCGGCACGGTGGCCGAGACCTTCAATCAAACGGTGCTCAACACCCTGACCGCGCAGGCCACCTGCAGCACCGGCAACGCCCTGCCCACCCCGGCTGACGTCAGCTTCCCGGTCGCCACCACCACCTTCCTTGAGCAATTCGAAGGCATGCTGGTGCGCTTTCCCCAGCAATTGCGCGTCACCGATAACTTCAACCTGGGCCGCTTCAGCGAAGTGGGCCTGGCGTTTGTCCCCAACTATGGCAATGGCATTACGGGCTATACGCGCCTGATGACCGGCACCCAGGTGGCCGCCCCCGGCGCCGCCGCCAACGCCGCTAGTGACCTCAACACGCGCTCCCGCATTATCCTCGACGATGGCAGCAACAACACCTACGGCAATCTGCTTCCCGCGGCCACCTATCCGCTCGACGGCGGCGGCCTCACCTTTAGCAACACGCTGCGCCTGGGCGATCGCGTCAACTTTGTGAGCAACGTCTACACCCCGGTGGTTGGCGTGCTGGGCTTTGGCTTCTCGGCGTATCGCCTGCAGCCGGTGG
>JBBQQS010000311.1:0-6434 GCA_038215525.1 Bryobacterales bacterium | reverse complement strand
GGGAGGATGTCACGGCCGGCAAGCTGATCGCAGTAGATGACAAGCGCTTCGACCCCATGTGGGAAGCCTGTGCCGCGATGCGGATTCCGGTGGCGATCCATGTCTCCGACCCGGTGGCCTTCTTCACGCCGACTGACCGTTACAACGAGCGTTACGAAGAGCTCAATAACCATCCCGACTGGAGCTTCCACGGCCCTGGTTTCCCCACTAACGACCAGTTGCTCGCCGCTCGGGACCGGGTCTTCGCCCGTCATCCCAAAACGCAGTTCGTCGCCCTGCACGCCGGTAACTTCGCCGAGAATCTGGCCCACGTGGCTGAGCGGCTCGACCGCTATCCGAACCTCTCCATCGACATCGCGGCTCGCATTGGCGAACTCGGCCGGCAGCCGCGGACCAGTAAGAAGTTCTTCGACAAATACCAGGACCGGGTCCTCTTCGGCACCGACGCAGTGCCGCATGGCGATGAGTTTCCGCAGCAGGTTTTCGGCGATCTGCTCTATCAGATCTACTTCCGCTTCCTCGAAACCGAGGACGAATATTTCGACTATGCTCCGGCCAGGGTGCCTCCTCAAGGCCGTTGGCGCATCTACGGCTTGGGCCTGTCGGACACGGTGTTGAAGAAGGTCTACGCTGAGAATGCGCGCCGTTTGCTGCGAGCCTGATATGATGGCGCGCAGCCATGAAGTTGTTGACTCTTGCTCTGCCGTTCGTCCTGGTCTCCTGCGCTCCCCGTGGCGGTTTCACTCCGCCCGAGAAGCACGTCGAAGAGGTCACCGCGGTGACTACCGTCGCTTTCACCGAAGGCCCTACGGCCGATGACGAAGGTAACGTCTACTTCACGGAGATCATGAACCAGCGCATCCTTCGCGCGGCGCCCAATGGCGCGGTGACAATCTTTCGGGAGCCCAGCAACTCCGCCAATGGGCTGATCATCGACGCCCAAGGCCGGCTGGTCGCCTGCGAAGGCGCGGCCATGCGGGGCAATAACGTCCATGGTAAATCCCACTTAGCGCCCACCGCCGTGTTGAAGCCCCGAGTGACTCGGACGGACCTCAAGACCGGCAAGTTAGAAGTGCTCACTGACGGCTATGAGGGCAAGCCCTTCAATGGCCCCAACGATGTTACGTTCGATGGCAAGGGCCGGCTTTACTTTACTGACCTCAACGGCGGAGCCGTCTACCGGATTGACGAGGATAAGAAACTTACTCGCCTGCTCCACACGCCTGAAATCCAGCGGCCCAATGGCATCTCCATTACTCCCGACGACAAGACTCTGTATCTCGTCGAAGCGAACGGCGCCCAAAACGGCGCGCGGCTGATTCGCGCTTATGACTTACAGCCGGACGGAAGCCTCCAGAACATGCGGGTGCACTATAGCTTCTACCCCGGCCGTTCCGCCGACGGGCTTTGCATGGATACCGAAGGCAACTTGTACGCCGCGGCCGGCTTACATCAGCGCCGGGGAACCAGCGAGACCTTGGACACCAAGAGCGGCATCCATGTGATTAATTCCGAGGGCAAGCTGACCCGCTTCATTTCGGTGCCCGAAGATACGATTACTAACTGCACCTTTGGCGGCCCGGACTGGAAGACGCTTTATGTCACCGCCGGTAAGGGCCTCTATTCCATCCGCAACGACATTGCCGGTACCCGGCGTTAGTCACTCGACCAGATAAATGAAGAAAGATCCCGCCACGGCATAGGGCTTCTTACGCCGGAAGCGGGAAAAGTAATCGCGGTACGGGACGGGGAAGAACTGGCCGGTGAGGCAATTGGCGCTGACCGCATAGAGGCCTGGTTCGGGCTTTAGCACCGGATCCCGGACGAAGTTGGCCTGCCATGGGATCGCCATTAGTTCAAACTTACTGAAGGGCAACCAGCGGGAAGGGAAGTCATTGCCGAAGTAGGCGAGTTTGATGAAGCCGACTTGCTCTTTCTGCATATATCGGGCTAAGGATGGCAGGTCCTGCCCCCAGTCGAAGTTACTGTCCGAGAGCTTGTCGACAAAGTTTCGCTCGTTGCGCGTAAATCCGTTGAAGTAACTGATTCCGCGTGGATAGATCGAGTAGGTCGAGAGTAGAGCGCCCACCAAAACCACGATCTGAAACGCCGGGCGCAGCACGGATGGAATGGCCGTCAGTAACAGGCCGCACAGCACGAGTAAGTAGGGCCAGACTGGCAAAATCAAGCGGATGCCTAACTGCAAGGAGCTCAGCGACGCCGCCGTCAAGTAAATCACACCCGCCGCCAGAGCCATGGCGATCGCCGGACGGCCCTGGAAATAGCGTTCCCGCTTGAGGGCGATCCGGTACAACACAAACCCCGCCGCACACATCGTAAAGAACAGCAGAGTCAATGGCAACTTCAGGCTCAGCGCCCGCAGAAAGTAAGTGCGATCGCCGCCCGGGTGCACATGCCCGTTGAACCACACGGAATTTGGCGCGGAAGCCGAACGGGCGATGGCGGCCACGCCCTCGGTGAGTAACTTCAGTCGAGGGTCGAATTGGCAGGCGACTAGCGCCCCCAGATAGATGACGCCGAGAAAGATTCCCACTTGCCGCAGCCAACCGGGCGGACGCCGCAGCAAGAGCACAAGTAGCCCGAGAGGCGGCGCGATCATCATCGACAGCTTCGCCAAGGCGGCGACGCAAGCCCCGGCCCCCATGGCGGCGGCGCGGCCGGCCGTGGGCGCGAGCCAATA
Source organism: Bryobacterales bacterium (assembly GCA_038215525.1). Taxonomy (GTDB): domain Bacteria; phylum Acidobacteriota; class Terriglobia; order Bryobacterales; family Bryobacteraceae; genus JALHNI01. Next base: position 3,733 of record JBBQQS010000311.1, on the reverse strand, counting down.
GCGCCACGCCAGCACCCAAAAGAGTAAGTACCCGAAGGTGGCCGCATGGTCGTTCTTGAAGAATGCGCCATGGCCCAATGACGTGGGCTCAAAGGCGAAGATGGCCGCCAGGGTGAGCGCTGTCGAGGGCGAGAATAACTGCCGGCCCCACCACCACAGCAGCGCCGTGGTGAGCAACGGAAATAGCAGGAAGGGCCAGCGCGAGGCCTGGATCAGCGCCTGGATGTCCGGCCCTTTCATCTGCCTCAACATAGCGACCGAGATGGGCCACTCGTGCTGTTGCTTCCAGGTGGGATCGTCGCGGAAGTCGGGCAGGGCGAAGCGCCCGGGCACCCAGCCGCCGACGATCTTGATGAGCGGTGGCATGTCGCGTGGCTGCAAGGTGTCCTGACCCTGCCAGTACAGATGCGCGGAAAGCAGGTGGCTCGGTTCGTCAACCGTGATGCCCAAGGCCCCGGCTTGGTAGAACAAGGCCGTGGCGAGCGCGGCCAGGATGGCCACCAGCAGAGTGTATTCGGTGGCAGGCTTCAAACTTCGTATTATAAAACGTTGCCGGAGAGTTTCCAGATTTTGTTGGGGGCCGCCTTTACGTTGCTGGCCTGCGGGGCATTGGGGTTTGCGACTCTGGCCTGGCTGGGTGTGGGCTGCTCGCGCGGCGAAGCTTGGGCGATGAGTCTGCTGGCCGGCGCGGCCCTCTTTTCCACAGCGATCCTGGGGGTGGGGCTGGCAGGCGGCGCCAACCGGCCGGTCCTCCTGCTGATGGGTCTGCTGGCCATCGGCACTCCTTTGTTTGCTCCTGCGCTGGTCACTCATCGGTTGCGGACTCCTCTCGGTTGGCTGACGGGCCTGGCTCTCTTCGCCTATGCCAGCGTCTATCTGGCCCATGCCTGGGCGCCGGAACTGAGCCCCGATGGCATGGCCTATCACGTCGCCTTGCCGGCGCAATATCTGCGTGAAGGCCGCGTGGGTTACTTGATCACCAACATCTACGCCCAGCTCTCGCAAGCGATGGAGATGCTGTACCTGCATGCCTTTGCTTTCGGGAAGCATTCGGCCACCGCCATCGTCCATTTGGCCTTTCTGTTCGCCTTGGTCGAGCTCATTCGCACCTACGCGGTTCGCGCCGGAATTCCGCCTGCCGCAGGGCTGCTGGTGCTCGCGAGCCCCGTCGTAGGCATCGACGCCGCCAGCGCTTACAACGATCTCGCCCTCACCGCCGCCCTCTTTGCCGGCTTCTGGATGATGGAGCGCTGGCGCGAGGAAGCTGACGATCGATTGCTGTGGCTAGTGGGTCTGATGGCCGGCTTCGCTTTCGCCCTCAAGTACACCGCCTTCCTCGCCTTGCCCTATGCGGTAGTCTGCCTGGGCCGCAGGCTCAGTTGGCTTCGTTTGGCGCGCATCTCTGTGGCCGCCAGTGTGATGATTCTGCCATGGCTGATCAAGAACCTGGTCTTCACCGGCAACCCGGTGGCGCCCTTCGCGAATACTTGGTTCCCGAACGACGTCTTCGATCCCGCGCTCGAAATCGCCTACCGCACCTACCTGGGCTTCAACCCGGACCAGCCGCGCCTCGCCCAAATTCCGTTCCTGGTGCTGGCGGATGGCTTCCGTTTGGGCGGCTTACTGGGTCCGGTCTTCTATCTGGCTCCGCTCGTCCTCTTTTCGCGCGCCCGTTTCGTATGGCCGGCGCTCCTGTTTGCCGGGCCGTTCCTGCTGAACCTCGGCGCGCGCTTCCTGATTCCGGGGTTGCCGTTTGTCTCGCTCGGTATGGCCCAAGTGCTGGGGCGGTTCCGCTTCGTCTGGCCTTTGGTGCTCGTCCTGCACCTGTTGTTGGGCTGGTATCCGGTCACCCACGCCTTCGCCCACATCTATGCCTGGCACATTAAAGAATTCAACTGGCGGGCGGCCTTGCGTCTGGAGACCGAAGCCCAGTTTCTGGGCCGCAAGGTGGTGGAGTACCCCATGTTCGCCGAGCTCCAGAAGCTTCGCGGCGGCAAGGTGCTGACTTACGCTCAGTTTGGCGATAGCTACGCCGGGGTGGAGATGATCACCGGTACACTCTCGCGCCGCGGGGTGGAGATGCGGGAGATGTTGTGGGTAGCGCGCGAAGCGAAGCGCGATCCCTTGCCGGGGCAGCAATACTGGTTCCCGCAAGCGCGGCTCACCGGCGTCAGGGTGGGTGAGCGCCTGCTTGATGGCGAGGCATTGCTGGCGACCGAGATCCACATCTACCATCTGCTCGACGAAGTCTCTTTGTCCCAGGCTTCCGTCCGGACCGAGCCGCGTTCGATGGAATCCCGGTTTCTGGTGGACGGCAACCCGCTCACCCGCTGGCGTGGCGACCAGGACCCGACGCGCCGCAGCTTCCTCGAAGCTACCTGGACGCAGCCGGTGCTGCTAAGCCGCTTGGTGTTGGAGGGCGCGCCCTCCGTCCCCGTGGTGCTGGAAGGGCGTGGCCAGGATGGCCAATGGCGCGAACTGGGGGCCAAGGCCCAGGCCACCTGGCTACCCCGGCCGGACCTGCGCCCTTACGCGGTCCGCGCGCTTCGGCAGCAAGGGGTCCGCTGGGTAATGCTCAACCGCGACGACTTCGGACGCGCCGAAATGGAGGCCGATCCGGCGGGCTGGGGCACCCGGTTGGTGGCGCAGGGCGGTGGCCAATGGCTCTTTGAGCTGCTGGGGGAAGACGGCGGTAAGCGGGGCAGGTAACGGTTCTGGCCGTTTTTCAGGCTGCCCCCAAAGTTAGTCAGTTGGTCGAAAAGTGTTGATTGCCGGCTCCTTGGTGGGAAGTTGGTGGGAAGGGGGAACCCAAGGAACCCAAGAGACCCAAGGAACCCAAGAGACCCAAGGAACCCAAGAGAGCGAAACGTGTGTTTTGAACAGCTCCACCAATGCGGCGAGTAACTCTCGTGATCAGCGGCCCTGGTAGACCCGCCTATGCCGCCGGCGCCTATCGGGGATAAGATTTCGTAAGGGCCAAAGCTTGTACCTAGGGCGTGGGGTATGGCGTTAAATGAAGAGGAGGCGGAATTGCGAATCGCGGTAGGTGCCATTTTTACGGAATGCAATCATCTGGTGGGCACGATGATGGATATCTCGTGCTTCGAACGGACGGAGTTGCGGCGGGGGCCGGAAGTACTGGCGGCGAGTGAAGGGGTGCTCGGGGGAGGGTTGGCGAAATTGCGGGAACGGGGAGCTGAGATCGTGCCGCTGCTATTTGCGAGCGCGGTGCCGGGCGGGCCACTGGCGTTGGACTGCTATCTGACATTGAAGGAGGAACTATTGAAAAGGCTGCGGGCGGCGCTACCGGTGGATGGGGTCTTCGTGCCGTTGCATGGCGGGGCGGCGGTAGAAGAGATTGGCGATTTGGATGGGGATCTGCTAGGGGCGATTCGGGGGGTGGTGGGGGAGACGGTGCCCGTGGTGGCTACTTTGGACTGCCATGCGCATGTGACCCCTCTCATGGTGCAGAGCGCCGACGCGCTTGTGGCTTGGGAGACTTACCCGCATCGCGACACCTTCGCGACGGGCGTACGGGGGACGGGGATGTTGCTGGATATTGTCGAGGGACGGGTGAGGCCGCGGATGGCGATGGCGAAAGTTCCCCTGATCGTTGGCGGGTTTATGGGCAGTACGGATGAAGGGCCGTTTGCGGAGTTCATGCAGGCTGCCAAAGCGATGGAGGGGCAGGATGGGGTGATTTCCACGAGTGCGTTTTTGGTGCAGCCGCACT
>JBBQQS010000310.1:0-6437 GCA_038215525.1 Bryobacterales bacterium | reverse complement strand
TGGCGAAGGGCTTTGAACTGTACCGCGGGCTCGCCAGCCCGCTACACCGGGCCATCTTCATGATGTTTCTGGTGGCCGAAGTGCACCCGTTCGCCGATGGCAACGGTCGGGTGGCACGGATCATGATGAACGCCGAGTTGGTGGGAGAGGGCGAATGCAGGATCATCGTCCCCACGATCTATCGCAATAACTATCTGATGGCGTTGAAGGCGCTGTCGCAGAATCGCTTGCCGGCGCCGCTGCTGCGGACGATGGACTTTGCCCAGCGATATACGGCCGCCGTCAACTTTACGCACTTCGAGGACGCCCGGCGTACGCTCGAAGACACGTTCGCTTTCACCGACCCGAACGAGGCCGAACACTCGGGCACGCGGCTGACGATGCCCTCGCCCGAACTATTGACGGCCAACCGGCGGTAACATTTCTGCGGGGAATGTAGTCATTACCAGAAGTTGTTTCACCGGACCCTGCCCGTCCGTTATAAAATCCAATAGTCTCCGCTTGAAAGTTTGAAAGGAAGGTCCACGTGAGCGATCACCAAGATCTGAAAAAGCAGTCCGTATCGCGCCGCGGTTTTGTGCAAGGCGCGGGTGCCGTTACCGGTGCCGCAGCGTTGTTGGAACAAGAAGCCCAAGCGCAACCCGCCGGCAAAGTGATGGGCCCGGCGGCCATGACGATTACGCTCAACGTCAACGGTAAGCCGTTGAAGGTGAGCGTGGAACCCCGCGAAACCCTGCTCGATACGCTCCGCCACAAACTGGAACACACGGGCGCCAAGCGCGTGTGTGACCGCGGCACCTGCGGCGCTTGCACGGTGATCGTGAACAACAAGGTCTCCTACGCTTGCAGCATGCTGGCGTTGGACGCCGTGGGCAAGAAGATTCAAACGATTGAGAGCCTGACGGCCAACGGCAAGACGCACCCGATCGTGCCGGCGTTTAACAACAACGACGCTCAGCAATGCGGCTACTGCACTCCAGGCTTCGTGATGGCGGCCAAGGGCTTTCTGGATCGTAACCCCAACCCCACCTACGAACAAGTGAAGGACGGCCTCGGCGGCAATCTCTGCCGTTGCGGTACTTACGTCGGCGTGCGCCAAGCCGTGCTTGAAGCCGCCAAGAAGTTGAAGGCATAAGGAGGAAATCAATGGCTACCTACACTTGGCCCGATATGAAGAACCGCAAGGTGATTGGCCAACGGCTATCACGCTTGGACGGTATTGAGAAATCCAGCGGCAAGGCGAAGTATTCGTCGGACTTGATGCCCGACGGCCTGTTGCATGCCGTCTTACTGAGTTCGCCCCACGCGCACGCGATCGTGCGCTCCATCGACACGGGCGCGGCCGAGAAGATGCCGGGCGTGAAGAGCATTCGCGTAGTGGCGAAGGCCGGCACGGAAGTGCAATGGGCCGGAGCGGAGATCGCCTACGTGGCCGCCACCAGCGAGCCCGCCGCGCGTGACGCCGCGCGCGCCATCCAGGTGAACTACGAAGTGATGCCCCACTTCGTGAAGGAAGACCAGATCGCCCGCGCCGGCAATCGGGCCAAGGCCGCTGGCGAACAGGTGACCGGCGATGTCGACCAGGGCTTTAAAGACGCCGCCGCGATCACGGAAGGCGAATACGCCATTCCCGTCATCACCCACTGCTGCCTGGAGCCGCATGGCCAGATGATCGAGTGGAAGGGCGAGCAGATCAACTTCTACCCTTCGACGCAAAACGTCTCCGGCATCGGCGGCGATTTGGCGCGCAGCCTGAACGTGCCCGCCTCGCAGATCAAGGTCCATATGGACCATATCGGCGGCGGCTTCGGCTCCAAGTTCCCCTCCGATAACTGGGGCAAAGAGTGCGCCAACATGTCGAAGGACGCGGGCGGCGCTCCGGTGCGTATGTACCTGGACCGCGCGCAGGAACTCACCATTGCCGGCGTGCGTCCGTCGCACTTCGCCAAGATCAAGGTGGGGGCGAAGGCCGACGGCACGCTGACGGCGTGGGAGTCGACTTCGTGGTCCACGGGCGGCTTCACCGGCGGCGGCATGGCCCCCTTGCCGTACGTGTTCACCAACATGCCGAACAAGCGGCTGAACCATACGGCAGTCTCGATCAACGGTGGCGGTGCCCGCGCTTGGCGGGCTCCGAACCACCCGCAGGCGAGTTTTCTGACCTGCGCGGCCCTCGAAGACTTGGCCGCCAAGCTGAACCTCGATCCGATTGAGGTCTTCTCGAAGAACGTCCAATTCACCCCCCGCGCCGAGACCTACATCCGGCAACTGAAACGCGCCGCGGTGATGATTGACTGGCAGAAGAACTGGCATCCGCGCGGTAAAGGTGGCAACGGCAGCCTGAAGCGCGGGCTCGGTATCGGCATCGCGACCTGGGGCGGCTTAGGCCATGCCTCACGTTGCTTAGCGAAGATCAACGCCGACGGTACGGTGGAGATCATGATGGGCACGCAGGACCTGGGCACGGGCACACGGACCTGTATCGCCCAAGTGGTATCGGAGACGCTGGGCGTTCCGATGAACATGGTGGTGGTGAGGATCGGAGATAACTCTTATCCGGCTTCGGGCGCCTCGGGCGGCTCGACGACCATTGGCGGCATCAGCGCCTCCTCGCGCAAGGCAGCCGTCGAAGCTCTCGACCAGTTGCTGGACTTGGTGGCACCGCAACTCGGCGTCCCCAAGGACCAATTGCAGGCAGTCGATAGCCGCATCTCCGTCAAGGGCAACCCCGACAAAGCGATCAGCTGGAAGGCGGCTTGCCAGAAGCTGGGGCCGAAGTCGATTGAAGCGACGGGCGAGAATAATCCGAAGCAGCCGGGCGGCCTGATCAATCAGGGCGTGGGCGGCATTCAAATGGCCGACGTGACGGTGGACATCGAAACCGGCGTCGTCCGCATGAACAAGATGGTAGCCGTGCAGGATTGCGGCCTGATCGTGAACCCTAAGCTGGCTGAGAGCCAAGTGAACGGCGCTTGCATTATGAGCATCTGCGCCGCGCTGATGGAAGAACGGATCATGGACAGTGTGACGGGCCGCGTGTTGAACGCCGACATGGAGTTCTACAAGCTGGCCGGCGTGAAGGATATCGGCGAGATCCAAGTGGAAATGGAGATCGACGAAGTGAATGACAAGCGCGGCGTGATTGGGCTTGGTGAGCCCTGCGCCGTCGGCGGCGTTGCCGCGATCGCGAACGCGGTGGCCAACGCCATCGGCGTGCGCGTTCCGTCGGTGCCCGTAACTCCGGACCGGGTGCTGAGCGCCCTGTACGGCAATCGCATGGAAAGGATGGCTTAAGCGCAATGCAGAACTTCGAATACGCAAATCCCGGCACGCTGGCGGAAGCGACCGCTCTGTTGGGCAGCACCTGGAGTGACGCCGCCATTCTGGCCGGCGGCACCGATCTGTTGAGCCTGATGAAGGACTACCGGATGACGCCCAAGCGCGTCGTCAACATCAAGTCCATCAAGGGGCTCGATAAAGTAGCCAAGTCCGGCGGCGGCCTTGCGGTGGGCGCCGCGGTAACGGTGGATGACTTTATGGAGAACCCGGCCGTGCGCAGCGAGTACCCGTCGCTGGTGCAGGCCGCGCATGGCATCACCTCGCCGCAGATCCGCAATATGGGCACCCTGGGCGGTGACCTGTGCCAGCGGCCGCGCTGCTGGTATTTCCGCAATGGCCACGGCCTGCTCGGTATGGCCAACGGCAAGAGCCTCATCGATGGTGGCGAGAATCGTTACCACGCCATCTTCCCGCAAGGCGCGGCCAAGTTCGTCTCGGCTTCGTCGTTTGCTCCGGCCCTGATTGCTTTGGGTGCCAAGCTCAAGATCAGCGGCAAGGGCGGCCCGCGAGAAATCGCTTTGGCCGATTTCTTCGTGGCGCCCAAGAGCGATACGGACCGCGAAATCGCTTTGAAGCCGGATGAGATCGTGACGGAGATCATGATTCCGTCGGCGGGCGGCGCTAAGAACGCCACCTACGAGGTCCGTCACAGGGACGCGCTCGATTGGCCGCTCGCTACTGCCTCGGTAGTGGTGAAGATGAAGGGCAACACCGTCTCCTCGGCCAGGATCGTGATGGGACACGTCGGCCCGACACCGGTGAGCGCCGATAAGGCGGCCGCATGGCTCGTCGGTAAGGCGATCACGGCGGAGACGGCGGAGGCGGCGGGCAAGGCAGCGGTAGAGTCCGCGATGCCGCTGAGCCAGAACGCGTATAAGGTCCAGTTGGCCAAGGTCGCGGTGAAACGCGCTTTGATGATGGCGGCCGGACTTAGTGTGTAATTTGATCGGTTAGTTCGGGAGGCCGGGCTTCGTCCCGGCCTTTCTTTATTGGAGGGTTATGGAACGCGCAGGAATCGCCCGCATTGACCAAGACGACGACCGTTGCCTCAACCTTTGTTGGAAGGGCATGTACATCGAGTCAGAATGGGACCCGACGGTGCAACATGGCAACGACCGTCTTTTTTGGTGTCATAAGACGCAGAATCCGCTGGGTCCGGATAATAAGGCAGTGGATGAGTACGACTGCAATGACACGCGTAAGTGCTACATGCCGCTGGTGGCGGAGTAACTTAGTCTCGCTTCTTGACGATCATGGAGAGCAAATAAGCCTGCGCGATCCGCTCTTGGCGGATGAGGAACCAATCCTGGATGGCACGGTCAACCGAATTCACCAGATCTAGGGCTTCGGTTCGGGTCCAGCGTATCGAGTTGTCGTAGTCAGCGATATGTCGTTTGTCCTGTAATCGATCATGTTGTGCTCAAATCCCCGGCTCAACGCCGCTCTGAGCTCAATCTGCTTCCAATTGGCTACCGCTTCGGTGATGAGAAAGTGAGTAGGCTGTCGAGACGGCACGTCTCAAGCTCGCTTGCTTGGGCTTCTTCGGCTCCAGGTGAGCTAGGCGTTTTGCCTTTGCAGGAGGAGATCGACATGATACGCCATCAAGCGCCAGACCGGAATCACTCATCGCATCATTTTCTAACTTGCTACGAAAACTGCAGTAGTCAATCAGGCCGAGTTCGTAGGGACGAATTTCGTCCGCAAGGAAGTTTGAAACCCGCCGAGTGACATCTACCAGCCCCTGTTCCTGGCTGGCTTCGTCGGTGAGAACAATCCGAAAATAAAGGGCCGGGTCGCCACCCCAGTCCGTGCCTAGGTTATGGTAGGCGTGTACGACTTGGGGCCGAGCTTCCGCTTGGCTTTTTCGATTCGCTTTTCCAACTGGGCCCGGTCTAGAAAAACACTGGGGTCGTCGACATACTCTGATTATTGCGCGATTCGGTTACGCGGCCACTTCAAGCGCCGGACTCTAGCTGGCCCGTTTGCGCTCAAGTTCCGCCACGCGGTCTTCAACTACCTGGACACGATGATCCATCGCCTCCACCATGGAATGACTCTGGCGATAGCGTGCGTCAGACGTACGAGCCCACTTCCAGAACTCGGTCAATAGCCGCGTCTCCACCTCTTCGGTATGCGCCATGAGATCGCGTTTCATATCACCCATCTCGCGCTTGATGTCACCCATCTCGCGCCTCATATCGTCCAAATAGGCCTTGAGTTCGGCGTCCATAACTAAAGATTACCTCATCTTTGCTACGCCCGCGTTAGGCCCCAAACGCGTCCCGCAGGATGCGATAGCTCTCCGGTACCGCAGTCCTCGGATCGGCTTTGCCTTCCATCTCCAAGGAGACCCAGCCGCCATAACCGGCGCCGCGCAGGATGCCGGCGATGCGCTTGTAATCTAAGTCGAGCGTGTAATATTCGCCGCCGCCCTGGTAAGTTTTGGCTTGCACCATAATGGCGTGGGGCGCGAGTTTGGCGATGCCGTCGTAGGGGGAAACGGCTTGCGGGAAATTCCCGGTGTCGACGTTGAGGCCTAGCCAGGGGCTCTTCACGGCGCGGAAAATTCGGAGTAAGTCATCGGGTAGGGTCGTAAGTCCCCAATGGTTTTCGAGGGCGAGTAACACGCCTTCCTTCTCCGCCGTCGCGAGGCAGGCGTTAATGCCTTCGACGCACCATTCGATGGCATCGTCGTTAACGAAGCCGTCGACGGGCGGCTCAAGGCCACCGGCCTTCATGAGTTCATTGAAATTGGGGATTGTCTTCCAGCGGCCCGAGTTGAGACGCACGCAGGGAATGCCTAACTGCGCCGCCAGCCGGATGCAATGCTCGGTGTGGCGGACCGCTTCCTGGCGCAAGTCGATGAAGGGCGAGACGAAGTCCTGGTGGATGGAGAAGAGGGGCAAGGCGACGCCGGCGCGGAAGGCGTGCAGCTTGAGCTTCTTGAGGTAAGCCGGCGTTTCGGCTTCCATGCCGCGGTGCAGAATCTCCACGCCTTCGAAGCCAATGCGGGCCGCGTCGTCGATCACCTGCTCAACGGGCACGCGCTTCGACTTGAAGTGCCAGTAGGAGTAAGTGGAGACGGCGAGACGAATGGG
>JBBQQS010000309.1:0-6461 GCA_038215525.1 Bryobacterales bacterium | reverse complement strand
GGCGCGGATTTAGTCTTTGTGGCCGTCTCGGCCCCCGGAATTGTCGAGACTGCCGTGCGCTCGACGCGCCCAGGCGCCAGAATCGTACTCTTTGCCCAGACTTCCGAGAAGGAACGAATCGACTTGGCTGGTGCCGACATCTGTAAAGATGAACGCATGCTTTTGGGATCCTATAGTGCCGACGTCGACCTGCAGCGGGAGTCGGCGGAGTTAATTTTTTCGGGCCGATTGCCCGTGGAACGTTTGATTTCGCACCGGGTGCCGCTGGCGGGCTTCGCCGGCGGCATGGCGTTGGCTTTGCGTCCGGACCATCGTTCTTTGAAGATCCTGGTAGAGCCCCAGAAAGGGATCTCCTAACCGATGGATGGCGATGTTGGAAAAAACGGCGCTTGGCAGCAGTTCTTGCGCCGCGCCAAATCGAAACCGAACCGGCAATTGCCTGATTGGAATAGGTATACTAGGGTGTTGGTACTGGTGTTGTCGAAGGGTGGTTACGAGTGAGCGTAAGAATGCTCGCGGCCGTTCTCTACGGGAAAGAACACGTAGAGATCGAGCCGGTTGAGGTTCCGGTGATTGGTCCGGGTGACGTGTTGGTCCGCGTACGCGCGGCACTGACGTGCGGCACCGACGTAAAGGTCTTTCGCCGAGGTTATCACGCCCGCATGATCGTTCCGCCGGCCCTCTTTGGCCACGAATTGTCGGGTGACATTGTCGCGGTCGGTGCGGAAGTGAAGCATTTTCACGTAGGGCAGCGCGTCGTGGCGGCCAATTCCGCCCCCTGTGGCGAGTGCCTCTACTGTCGCCGGCAATGCGAGAATCTGTGCGAGAACCTGCTGTTCAACAACGGCGCTTATGCGGAATATATCCGCATCCCGGCGCGCATCGTCGAGAAGAACCTGTATGAAATTCCGCCGCACGTCACCTACCCCGACGCGGCGTTGATTGAGCCTTTGGCCTGCGTGCTGAAGGGCATTGAAGACTCGAATGTCAGCGCTGGCGATAGCGTGGCCATCATCGGGCTAGGCCCCATTGGCCTGATGTTTGTGCGGATCGCGAGCCTGCTGGGCGCCCGGGTGATTGCCGTTGGCCGCCGCAAAACGCAATTGGACCGGGCCCTTCGCATGGGCGCGCAGGAGGTAATTTCCACCGCCGACACGCAAGACGTAGTTTCGGCCGTAAGGACCAATACCGGTGGCCATGGCGCTGATATCGTCATTGAAGCGGTAGGCAAGCCGCAAACCTGGCAGGAATCGGTAGGCATGGTGCGGCGCGGCGGTACGGTAAATCTGTTCGGCGGCTGCCCGAACGATACCACCATTTCGCTTGACACCAATCGGCTGCACTATTCGGAAATTACCCTGAAGGCGAGCTTCCACCATACGCCGGCCCTGATCCAGCGGGCGCTCAAAGCCGTCTCCCGCGGCGACATTACCGCGCATGACTTTGTAAATCGCGAAGAGCCGCTGCAGAATTTGCTCGAGGTCTTCAAGCATCTGATGAGTCACAACGGCCACATGAAGACGGCCATTATTCCTTAACGGACTCAATCACTTGCGGGTTCGTTTCGTCAAAAAGCCCCCCGGTGCCGGGGGGCTTTTTCCGTTTCCGCCTAGCCTGCCGCGTAAGCGGCGGGTCACCTGGACCAAAGAAACCTCCGCATTTACTGGCCGCCGCGGAGCAGCGACAGGATCTGCTGTGGCGCGGAGTTGGCTTGGGCCAAAGCGGCGACGCCGGCCTGCAAAGTGATCTGCGCCTTCGTCAGGTTGGCGGCCTCGGTGGCCAGGTCCGCGTCGCGGATGCGGCTTTCGGCGGCCGAGATGTTCGTCACCTGGGATTGGGCCAGATTCACGGCGAAGGTGAACTGATTCTGGCCGCGGCCGACAACAGCTTGCGAGGTGCCGAGCTTTTGCACCGCTTCGGCCAGGGCGCTCACGGCAGCTTCGGCGTTGGCTTGCGTCGAGATATCGGTCTGGGCGCCGCCGGCGGCTTGCGTTGCGGCGGTCAACAGCCCTTGCCCCAGGGTGCTGGTGCCCGTGGTGCCGTCGTAGATGCCGATTTCGTTGGCTGCGGTCGAGGTCGCCACGCTGCCCACGCTCACCCGGAAATTGGGCAGGTTTGAGATGAAACGGACGCCCTCTTTGCGATCGTCGGTAGCCGATTCTTTGACGGCGACCAGTTGCTTGAGCGTGGGATCGCCGGAGCTTTGAAGCGTCTGATTGATGGTGCTCACCACTTCGTCGAGCGAGCGGGCATTGCGGGCGATCGAGTCGTTGCGCAGCGTCACCGCCACCGAACGCTGGGCGCCCGAAGGGTCGTTGGCGACGATGTTGAGCGTCTGCGAGTCAATGCCGAAGCGGAATTGGCTGAACCGGTAGACGTCCTTGTTGGTGCCCAGCTCAGTTGCAAAGGAGCCACCCGAATTGAAGCTCGACTTGTCGGCGATGTTGGCGTCGCCCACGGTGAGGCCCAGGGTGTTGAGCACGGTGGCCGTGCCGCCAGTGACCTTTACCTTGTCGTCGGCGGCGGTGCTTAGCACCAGGCGGCCATCGACGGCCGAGGCCGTCACCAGGCCGGACAACCCGGCAGTGCCGTTGATGGAGGTGACGACGTTGGCGAGATTGGCGTTGCCGTTGACATCCACCGTATAGGCGGTCCCATTGGCCGTTAGTTCCAAGGTTTGGCCGGCGCCGAAGCCGATGGAGCCGACCGCGCCTGACCGGAGTACATCGAGCGAATTGTTCGTGAGCGCGCCCGAGGCGGCGCCAAAACCCTGCACCGCGCCGACGCGGTTGTTCAGCAGAAAGGCGGTGCCGTTGGTGGAGGCGATGCGCAGTTCGCCGCTCGATACCGAGGCCTGCAAGCCCGCTCTTTGGGCCGTAGTGTTCGAGGAGAAGAAGGCGTTAAGCGAGTCCACCGTGTCCTGCGCCGTAGCGCCGGCCGGCGTCAGCGCGCCCGAGTCGATGGTGCCCAGCGCACCGTTGAGTACAAACTCGTAGCGGAAGGCCGAGGCCGCGAAGACCGCGCCGGTGCCGGTGATGGAGCTGTAATCGAGCGCACTGGCCGTGGCTTGGTTAGGCAAAAGCGACGTGCCCAGGCCGAGGATATTGGTGGTGTCCCCGGCGGCAACGACGCTGAAGCGCTCGCCTTGCTGGTTCTGGAGGACAATATTTTCGGCCGGGTTGGCGCTGACGACTTCGATGCCCGCGGCTTGCAGGGCGCTATTGGCGGTCACCTGGGCGCTAAAGTCGGCGAGCACTTGGTTGACCGTGGTGGTGCCGCCAGTGACGGCGAGTTTGATATCCACCGGTGCGCTCAAGCCGCCGCCTTGCACGCGGACGATGATGTTGCCGGCGCTGGCGCCGGTAAGGCCGGCGGCTTGCGCGGCGGCGCCGCCCAGCACGGTGCTCAGTTGGAGTTTGCCGGCAGCGCCGGTGGAGAAGTTGCCGAGCAGGGCGTTGGCGGTGCGGTCGCCCGCCTCCACCTGGAAAGCGGCCGAAGAACTGGTGAAGCCGAGGCGTTCCTTCACCGTGCCGTCGGCTTGTTTATCTTGCACGACGATGGCGCGGACGCCGGCATTCTGGAAGGCGGTGGCCTGTTGCGAGCCCGCGTTGCCCGCCGCGTCAATCGCGGTGTTGATGGCGTCGGCCAGGTTGCTCGTATTAGTGACGCCCGAAAGCGGCACACTGACTCGGATGCGCTCTTCATCGGAGAAGCCGGCGCCGCGGAAGGTGAACTGCGTCGTATCCGGCGCGACGGCATCGGCGCGGTTTGCGAGGTCGGCCAGGATGTTGCCAACCGAAGTGGCCGACGAGGTGGAGATATCGGTACCCGCTTGGCCGGCCGCTTGGACACCCGATAGGCCCAGGGATCGCGTGTCGACGGTGGAACTCGACAGGTCCACGGCGATACTGCCGTTGGTGATCTTCGCTGCGCTCGAAGCGCCGGCGCCGCCGCCGATGAAGACGCTGAGGTTTTTGGCCAGCGCGCCGCCGATGTTGAGGCCAATGGTTTGTGCCTGGCGGTCGATTTCCGTCAGCACGGAGCCGAATTCTGAGTTGAGCACCGTACGCGAGCCAGTGAAGGTGCCGGTGGCCGATTGGGTGGCCAGGGTCCGCGCGCGGTCAATCAGTTTCGAGATGTTATTCAGGCCACCGTCGACAATCTGTAACTGGCTGAGGCCGTCGTTGGCGTTGCGGATGCCTTGGGTGATGACGGTGATATCGGAACGAAAGCCATTGGCAATGGCCAGGCCGGCGGCATCGTCACCGCTGGTGGTGATGCGAAGGCCGGACGTAACCCGAGAGATCGTTTTCGATTGAAAGTCAGAATTATTGCGGAGATACTCGCGGGCTTGCAACGAAGTAATGTTGCTATTGATGGAAAAACCACCCATGTGAATGACTCCTTCCTAGAGTGCGCGAACGGTTGCCATAAGCAGAATCATTCTGTCTTACCAGAGGCGGATCGATACCCGGGCAGCTAATGCCTCTCACGGACTCATATCGGGCGCGCCGCCGAGAGTGTGAGGAAAAATTCAATTATTCCGAGTTAACCTGTGGTGCTCTGACCGCTTGATTTTATTACTGGGTTTCTGAGGTCAAGGGTGACCCGTCGCTCACGGGACGGGCTAGCCCCTTTACCCTAATTCCAACCTACGTAGCGGGGTGGTAAGTTTTGAGGGGTGTTTCGACGTAAGTAGAAGAAACAAAGAGTGGTTAAAATTTTTCGATTCGATGTGAACGCGGTTTCGCGGGAAGGCGGTTTATTGCGGGTCTATTGTGGGAGATGATCGCGATTTTGGAGGCCCCGGTGTTGGGAGACCAGCTTGTTTGACGGCTTCGCAGGCGGCATGGAGGGCGCCCGGATGGTGGCGGAGGCAGTCGATGATGGCGGCGTAGTAGATGGGCCAGATGTCAAAGTCGTGGGGGATGTAGGAGGTGGATGGCGTAGGTTTGCGGGGGGAGCGGGGGCTGGCGCGAAAAGGCGGAGTAAGCACCGTGATGTCGTCGTTTTGGCCCCAGGGTTGGCCCCCACGCGGGTCAAGAGAGTTGGGCTGAGATAAGATGGGAGAAGGAACCGCATACGGAGGAAACGCATGGCCACCAAAGCGCTGATGAACGCCGAAGAATTCGCGCAGATGAACACTGCGGATACCGACGACTACGAGTTGGTTGATGGAGAATTGAGCCCCTTGTCGAGCGGAACGCCACTTCATAATCTGATCCGGGACAATTTCATATTTCATTTCCGGATCTACTTTCGTCAACACCCCGTCGGCGGGGCGGCCGGCGAAACAGACTGCCGGATTGACAGCGGCAATGTCCGCCGGCCGGACCTCTCTATCTTTCTCGGCGAGAAGTGGAAGCAGCTGGATCTGAATCAGACACCCGTTCCGTTTGCTCCGGACATCGCCGTGGAAGTGCTGTCGCCTTCCGAGCATAGTCTCGAAGTGACCAGAAAAGTACGGGAATACCTGAGCGCCGGGAGCCAGGAAGTGTGGCTGCTCGACCAAGCGAATGGGGAACTGCAAGTGCGCGGCAAATCCGGCATCCGGCTTCTCGAGGCCGGAGACGTGCTGGATTCGCCGCTGCTGCCCGGCTTTTCGGTTGCGGTAACAGAACTTCTGGCTGGCCGGTAGGGTTGGGTTCTTCATTGGATCTCCACCGCTGGTGGTGAAGCGGTCCTCGCCGTCGAAGACGAAGGTCAGCGCCTTCCCCGGCGCGAGAATCAACTCCCGCTCGCACTCAGCAGGATCGCAACAAGGAATTGCCAGAATCCAGGTTTAACGAGAAGCTCCTGCATGAACAAGTATGCCGAAAGACTGAATTTGCGACAAGGAATCTGTGTTTATTTGGCGCGGCTATCGCCGGCTGGGCCAAGTTCGAAATGCACGTCCACGGCGGGGAGCCAAACTGTAAACCGGTCTCGTGGTGCCTGCGTCCGAATCTGGACACTCATCCGAAATGCCGCCACCGCTTAACGCCCCGGAGAAAGTGCCATCACAGGGATTCTCCATTCACTTGTTTGAAACGCGTCCATGTCGGGGAGCCAATCTTATTAATCACTTACAACCTAAAACCACCAACACCTCTTTAACATGCTCTTGAGATTTTTGTGGGGACATCGTTCACGTGCGGGGTGAAGCGGAGCCCGGTGGCGCGCGCAGGAGCCGGGGGCGGAGATTTCGTGGAAGACGGTTTTGTGGTCCATGGGGTCCTTTGCGGTTGGTGGAGCCGGCGTCACCCCACAGCTGGCGCTGCGGGCTAGAAAGTTCATTGAGGTTAGGAATGGGCGTGCAGGTTGAATCGCGCAGCATCAGCGGAGGGAGAAGGGGTCGGTGGAGGGGAAGGGGATGCGGCCGAGGTTAATGTCCATGATGCGTTGGATTTTGGCTTTTTCGGCGAGGGCGCGGGCTTCTTCGGGGGTGAGTTTGGGTTCGTCTGGGGTGGCGGTTTTTTCGG
>JBBQQS010000308.1:0-6471 GCA_038215525.1 Bryobacterales bacterium | reverse complement strand
TGGGGTAATTGGATGCGGAGAATCGTCCGGTGAAGCGGTGGTTTTGGCTCTTGGCGGCGTTACCGCTGTTGGGGCACGTGGGTAGTCCGGATGTCTATCTGGAAGGGTCAGCGGGGCCCTATCCGCTACTCGTGATGGTGCGGCCGCCCGTGGTGATTCCGGGTGTGGCTGAAGTGGAGGTGCGGGCGTTAGGCGATGGCGTCGAGCGGGTCTCGATCACACCCACGCCAATGACCGGCCCGGGAGCGTTGTTCGCGCCGACGCCGGACGCAGCGAAGCGGGACGGCACGGATGCGCGCTTCTACCGTGGTTCAATCTGGATGATGTCCAGTGGATCTTGGCAGGTAAGGGTGCGCGTAGAGGGCCGACACGGCGCGGGAGAGTTGCGTGTGCCGGTGCCCACCGCCTCGGTGCGGACCTTGCCGATGAGTGCGGCACTCACTGCGGTATTGTTCGGCTTGATGGTGCTGCTGGTGCTGGGGCTGATCGCCATTGCTGGCGCCGCAGTCCGCGAAGCACAACTACCGGCCTCGGCCGAAGTCCCAAGGCCTGCGATCCGCAAAGGCCGACTGACGATGGTCGCCACAGCGGTATTCTTAGGCGTTTCTCTTTGGGGCGGCAATCAATGGTGGAGCGCCGAAGCCAGCACTTACGATAGTTATCGTTATAAGCCGCTCAAGTTGAATGCTACTTACTCGGCGGGAAAGTTGGACTTGCGATTGGAGCATACGGGTTGGTTTCAAAGCCCGACGCTCGACGACCTGGTGCCGGACCATGGCAAAATCATGCATTTGTTTGTGGCCCGCCTGCCTGATTTAGGCGAGGTCTGGCATTTACATCCCACGTTGACGGGCGATGGACAATTTACTCACTCCTTGCCGGCGATGCCGGCCGGGAACTATCAACTCTACGCCGACATCGTTCATAAGACTGGTTTCCCGGAAACCTTAGTCACCGAGCTGACATTGCCCGTCGTGACAGGCTCCGCGCCGGCGGAAGATGATTCGCATGCCCTCGTAGGCCGGCCCTTGCGTGACGGCTACCGGATCGTCTTCGAAACGGCGAGCCAGCCCTTGGTGGCCAAGCGGGTCGCGAATCTTCGCTTCCGTTTGCAGGATGCGGCGGGGCGGGCTCCCCAAGATCAGGAAATGTATTTGGGCATGCCCGGCCACGCCATTCTGCTGCGACGCGACCGGGGCGTCTTCGCGCATCTGCATCCCACCGGTACGGTGCCGATGGCGGCACTGGAGGTAGCGGCGCAGGGACAGTTGGGGCAGGATCCGCACGCCGTGCATCGTCTCGCGCACTCGGGTACCGGCCCGATGCCGAATGTCGTGGCCTTTCCCTATGGATTCCCGACCCCAGGGAGTTATCGCCTCTTTGTGCAAATGAAGCGAGCCGGACAGGTGGAGACTGGCGTGTTTGACCTGGACGTACGCTGAGGTTCGCCATTTCTTCTCCCTGGAATTGCTTAACGGGTACTGGCGCCGTACCAGGACCCTTATACTATTAAGGCGATGAAGCGAAATTCGCTTGGCTCTCTTGTACGGTGAAGAAAACAGAAAGATGCTGCTCGGAGAATAGGTTTTATGTTGCAGGCGATTAACTTAACGAAGGGGTACAAGCAAAAAATTGTGCTGGCCGGGCTGAGCCTGGCGGTGCAACCCGGAGAACTTTTCTGCCTGTTAGGGGGACCGGGAACGGGCAAGTCGACGACGATGGATCTGTTCTTGAATTTGACTAAGGCAACTAGCGGCAATTGTATGGTGGGTGGGTTCAACGTCGCGCTGCAGCCCTCGAAGCCCAAGGGGTTGTTGGCTTACGTTCCTCCGGTCCTGCCACTGTACGATCACCTAACGGGACTTGAGAACTTACATTATTTTTCCACCATGGCGGGCCTCCCAGAGCTCGGTCGCGCGGATGTACAACGGCTGTTTCAGGAGTTGGGTATCGCAGACGGGGTTTTGGATCAGCCCGCGGTCGGCTATTCGATCGAGACCCGGCAGCGGATTGGTCTGGCGATTGCCGTGGCTCGCGATGCCCAGGCTCTTTTGATGGACGAGCCGACAAAACACCTCGAAGAGGCCACGGCACGTGCTTACCTGACTCTGGTGCGTGCTTACGCCGAGGGGTCCATCACGGGCGTGCCGGCTGCGGTACTGCTCACGACGGGTTCAGCTGCCTTGGCGGCGGAATTCGGCCACAAAGTAGGCCTATTGGCGAAGGGCAAGTTAGTGGAGATCCTCGAGGCCGAAGAGACTCTGCCCCAGGAGATCCTGGAGCGGTGTCTGGAGTTTTGCCCGGTACCGGTTGGGGCTTGAAAGAGGCATATGTCATCCATCAGCAACCAGGAGCACAAAGCGATAGCGGGGCGGCAGGGTGCCGTGCCAGTGGCGATTGTGACGGTGAGCGATACGCGGACGTCGGAGACGGACGTGAATGGCCAGTATCTTCGGGGCCGGATTGAGGCGGCCGGTCATATCGTTGCTGATTACCGTCTGATCCGGGATGAGCCCGGCCAAGTGGCGGCGGTGTTGGACGAATTGGCCGCGGGCGGCGCGCGGGTGATGCTGTGGAACGGGGGAACCGGAATTGCGCCGCGCGATACAACTTACGACGTGCTGGCCCGGAAGTTAGAGAAGACGCTGCCGGGATTTGGCGAGTTATTCCGGATGTTTAGTTATGAGCAAGTAGGGGCGTCGGCGATGTTGTCGCGCGCGGTGGGCGGTGTTTACCGGGGCAAGGTAGTTCTGTCCACTCCGGGTTCGCCGGCGGCGGTGGAATTAGCCTGGGAGAAACTAATTGGGCCGGAATTAGAGCATTTGGCCTGGGAAGTAGTGCGGGAAAAGTAATGATTCTTAGTATTGTTTTGAAGGAATGGAAAGAGTTCTGGCGCCATCGTGCGATGCGGCTGGTGGTTCTCGCGTATCTGGCTATTTATGCGCTGTCGGTGTTGTTGGGTGCGGTCGAGCACAGCCGCTACGAAAGCAGCCGCGTGGCCGCGGAGAAGAGTGTGCGAGAGAGTTGGCTCAATCAGGGCGAGAAGAATCCCCATTCCGCCACCTACTTCGGCACGGTGGCATTTCCGAAGCGGAGCGCGCTTTCGATTCTCGAACCCGGGGCGTTACCCTATTTGGGCGTAGCGGCTTATTTACGGGCCGGCCTGCGAACGGAGTTTGTGGATTTGCCGGCCCGGGACGAGAGCCCGTTGGCCGGCTTGGCCAATTTGTCGCCCGCTTTTTGCTGGCAGGTGATCTTCCCCTTTGTGATTGTTCTGCTTACTTATGCGGCGCTCGCGCGCGACCGGGAAACCGGCATGGAGCGGTATCTGATGGCCGTTGGTTCGAATCGCGCCACCTTGGTCTTCGGCAAGACCTTCGGCGTGGGTTTAGTGTTACTGGTGATCTATCTGGTGGCCTTTGGTTTGGGCGGCGCCATCGCCTCGCTGGCCGGAGGCTTTGGCCAGGAAGACACCAGCGCTTGGCTGCTGTTGGGATTATTCTATTTCCTGTTTAGCGGCATCGTATTTTTTCTCGCCTTGGCCATTTCGGGGGTTGCTTCCACTTCACGGAAGTCGCTCACCGGAGGATTGGTGATGTGGTTGCTCATTGCCGTAGTGCTACCGCGTTTGGCGGCGGACAATGGCCGCGTTTCGACGGCGTCCCCTTCGGCGATAGAGATGAGCCGGATTGCGGAATCAGACTTAGAGCGGGGTTTTGAGGACCGTCCGCCCCGGGATGCCCGCATCGAAGGCACGTTGAATATGCTGTTCCGTGAAACGAAAGTAGGAAGGCGGGAAGACTTGACGGTGAATCTGCCGGGATTTCATTTTATCTCCGAGGCAGAAGTGGAGAATGCCTCCCGTGGCCTGCGACTAGGGCAAGCGCGCCGGACGCTGACCGCGCAGACCGCCACCATGGAGTGGGGGGCCGCTTTTTCCCCGGCCACCGCGTTGCAGTTACTCGGCTCCACCTTGGCCGGTACTGCGGCCACACAGCGGGATGGTGCCACCGACGCGGCGAATTTGTATGCGCACCGCATGCGGCGTATTTTGAACCGGGAGTTAGCGGCGAAAGGGAGAGAACAGGGCGGGGCGTTCCTCACCGGTAAGAAAATGTGGAATCAAATCGATATCTTCGAGGCCGACTTACCGAAGCAGATTGAGGCCGCTGCGGCGCGAACTCGCTCCATTGTCACCTTGCTGATTTGGTTTACCCTCACCCTCCTCCTGGCGGCCACCTCGGGTTTGGTGGTGCCGCAATTGGGAGAGCGCTCATGAATCGGCCATTGATCTTAGCCGTGTCGGCGTTCTTACTGTTGGGCTTGGTTGCCGCTTGGAATGGCCGGCGAATGCGAGAGAGTCTGAGCCAAGTGGAAGCACACGTGGCGAGCGCGAATCAGCAACGCTTGGAGATCGGAAAGCTGAACGCCGGTTTCACTTCCGGTGAGGGACGGGCGAGGCCGGAAGACTCGGTACTGGTGGCGGCGGACCGCATCGCGCCGTGGATGGTAAGCGGAACCCCGGGCTTGGCCGGGGCGGCCATCGGCCAAGCGGCGCTACGCCGCACGATCTGGCGGCCGAACTCGGGGGGCGCCGAGCGAGGCCTGGAGGTCTTCGAAAACGGCCAGACTTTGGCGGCCGGCGGTTTTGACCTTGCCATCGTGATGGTGTTGGCCCTGCCGCTGGTCATTCTGTTCGCCCCTCGGCACGACCTGGTCTTACTGGCCCTGGGGCCGGCAGTAAGCCTGTTGGGCATCCTGGGGAGTGGCGCGCCCCTGACGCAAGCCGACACCTGGTTGCGAGTGCTGGCGTGGCTGGTGCTTAGTGGGCTGTATGGATTGTTCTGGCTCTTGGTGCGGCGCAAGAACTGGGTGTATTGGGCGACGGGCGTGGCCTACGTGACCTTGGTATTCATTGTGCCGGGCCTCGCCGTAGCGGTGGTGGATTTGCTGCTGCCCGCGCCGTCACGCATGGCACTGGCGGCGAAGAAGCAAGCCGCTTTGCTGCCGGTAATGGCGAAGACCAGCCGCGACTTGGCGCCCTTCTACGAAGTCCACCCGGAGTTTGCCGAAAACGGGGCCACGCCGGCGGACTACGATCGGATCCGGTTGGCGGCGGAAGCTCAGTGGTCAGAGGCCTGGGAGCCCCTCCGCCAACAGGCGGAGGGTAGCGCAGACCTGCACCGGATGGCCGTGGAAGTGGTCGGAAAGCTTTCGCCGGCGTCGATTTTGTATTCCGCCTTGCTCGAAACGGCAGGCACCGGCGTGAGCCGGCAAGATGCCTTTGAAGAAACGGCACGAGAGTTTGGCCGCCAATGGTCAATCGCGTTACGGGCTGGCGTTGGCCGGGGCCACCCCTTGCGGCCAGCCGACCTTGACCGGCTGCCGACCTTCCGCTATCAGGAGCAACCTCTGCTCAGTTGGATGCTACCGGCCGTCATTGGAATTCTGAGCTTGGCGGCTTGGGGCGCGGCGATGCAGATGACGCGGAAGCGCCGCTAAGTCTTGCCGATCGCCTGGCGGAATTTGGCCAGCGGGAGGGCGTTGACGACGTCCCTGGCCGTCAGCCATCCCCGGCGCGCCATCTTGACGCCATAGCGCATGTTCTCGAGATGGCGCGGATGATGCGCATCGGTGTTGATGACGAAGCGCACCCCCAAGGGCTTGGCGGACCGGATCAGCGTCTGGTTCAGGTCGAGCCGTTCGGGGCTCGCGTTGATTTCGAGGAAAACTCCACGCCGGGCGGCCGCGCGCGCAATGGTCTCGAATTCGTAAGGATAACTCTCGCGATGCAGCAGAATGCGGCCCGTCGGGTGGCCGATCGCTTTCACGTGCGGATTCTCGATCGCCGCCAGCAGACGCTCGGTCATCTCAGTGCCCGTGAGATTCATATGGCTGTGGACGCTGGCGATGACGAAGTCGAGTTCGGCCAGGGCGTCGTTCGCCAGGTCCATGTCGCCGTTGCGAAGGATGTCGCATTCAAGCCCGGAGAAGACGTGGATCCCCAGGTCGACTTCGCGGACGCGATGCGCGAAAGCAACGGCGCGCTTTTCGTCCAGGCCATTGGCCATAGCGAGGGCCTTCGAGTGGTCAGTAATGCAGAGATACTCGTAGCCGAGCGCGCGATTGGCGGCGGCCATCTCTTCGAGCGTCGCGCGGCCATCGCTTTCGGTGGTGTGCATGTGCAGGTCGCCGCGAATATCGGCCAGTTCGATCAGTTGAGGCAGTGTGCCACTAGCGGCGGCATCGATCTCGCCCTGGTTCTCGCGCAGTTCCGGCGGAATCCACGCCAACCCCAAAGTCTCATAGATTTCGGCCTCCGTGCGTCCCGCCACGCGTTCGCCCGAGTCCACCTTGGCGAGCCCGTATTCATTCAACGTGAGGCCTTGGCGCAGCGCACGCTGGCGCAGAACGATGCTATGCTCCTTGCTGCCGGTGAAGTACTGCAAGGCCGCGCCGAAGCTCTCGGTG
>JBBQQS010000307.1:0-6498 GCA_038215525.1 Bryobacterales bacterium | reverse complement strand
CAACACCGCCGCCGTCGAAGACTGGACGTTGAGCCAACCCGAACGACTTGCCTTCAACAGCTTCGATGGCACCCCCATCGAAGGCTGGCTGTATCCGCCGCTCCATTCCACCGGCGGCGCCGGCACCATTCTCAACGGCCTCATTCTCAACGGCCTTATTCTCAACATCCATGGCGGCCCCCACGGCATGCACGGCTACGCCTTTAACGCCGCCTTGCACGCCTGGGCCGCGCGCGGCTATGCCGTGCTGCTCGTCAATCCGCGCGGCAGTTCGGGCTATGGGCAAAAGTTCGCCGACGGCTGCGTCGACAACTGGGGCGGCGGCGACTATCAAGACCTGATGGCCGGCGTCGACTACGTCCTCAAAACCCACCCGAACCTCAGCCCGCAACGCCTCGGCGTCACCGGTGGCAGCTACGGCGGCTTCATGACCAACTGGATCGTCACCCAAACCCCGCGCTTCCGCGCCGCCGTCGCCTCCGCCAGCCTGTCCAATCTCGTCAGCTTTTATGCCACCTCTCTCTACCAGGACCTCGTGCACGCCGAGTTCCGCGGCTTTCCTTGGGACGGCGACAACTTCGCCCGCCTCTGGCGCTGGAGTCCGCTCGCCCACATCAAGAACGTCACCACGCCCACCCTGCTGCTGCACGGCGAGCAAGACAACGACGTCCATATCACCCAAGCGGAAGAGATGTACACCGCCCTCCGCCGCCGCCGGGTGGACTCCGCGCTCGTCCGCTACCCCCGCGAAGGCCACGGCCTCCAGGAGCCCCAGCACCAACTCGACGCCCTCGAGCGCACCTTCACCTGGATGCACCGTCACCTCGCGCCCTAATAAAACCAACAGCTCCGCCGTTTGATAGCCCCGAACCTATAGGTACTCCACTTGCCCGAGCATCTCCGTCGCGGTAAGCCACGGCTTGAGAGGGACAAGCCGACCGCTGCCTCAGACGGGTCGCCAGCCGGGAGGAGTGACCTTGTTTGGCGGTGGCGATGAGAGGGGCGTCGGCCCTAGCTGGTCGCTGATTTCGACGATGGGACCGCTTACAGATTTCGTTCTGCGCAAAACCGTACCCGAGCCCCATTTTATTGCAAAAACCATACGAGCGCCTGCCGCCCAAGGTCTGGGGCAGTGACGATTACCGAACTGATTTCCTCGAAGCAATTAATTCAAGATTCGGTGCGGTCGCACTGCCTTCTTCCCCGCATCGACCGCTAAATCGCCACCATCAGCCAAGGTTTGTCCTCGAGGCCGCTTCCAAAAGTTGTCGTTATTGCTCTTGGGGTAGCTCCGCGATATGATTCACCCGGGAGTCTGGTTAAATGTTTCGTTATTTTGTACTCTTCGGAATCTTGGCAGTCGCGCTGCCTGCGCAAGTTACTACGGCCGACATCGTCGGAACCGCGGCGGACGGCACCGGGGCCGCCATCCCGAACGCCACGGTGAAACTGGTGAACCTGGCCACTAATCTTCAGAGGTCGGCGGCGACGGGGGAAACCGGTGAGTTTGTCTTCAATCTTCTCCCTCCCGGCCGTTACTCGATCCGCCTGGAAAAGCAGGGCTTCAAGACCTACACGGTTCCCGAGTTGCAGGTTTCGGCCGGCGACCGGAGCCGCATCGACGCGAAGATGGCCATTGGTGACACGGCGGAGACCATCATGGTGACTGGCGATGCCCCGCTGCTCCAGTCTGACAGTTCGGTTATTGGTACGGCCATCACAGGGAAGCTGGTGCAGGACCTGCCACTCAATGGGCGGAACTACGTGCAACTGGCGCAACTGGTGCCCGGCGTTAGCCCGGGACCGGCCAACGGCCTGGCGACCGGAACGCGCCCCGACGACCGGCGCCTGAACTCGTCGTTCTCGGTGAACGGCCAGGATCCGGTCGTCAACAACAACATGATCGATGGCATGGATAACAACGAGCGGTTTATTGGCACCATTGGCGTCCGACCCTCTATCGACGCGATCCAGGAGTTTAAGGTCCTCACCAGCCTGTACAGCGCCGAGATCAGCCGCACTTCGGGCGGCGTGGTGAACATCATCACCAAAGCCGGCGGCAATCAGATTCACGGAACGCTGTTCGAGTTTCTCCGCAACGACGCCCTCGACGCCAACGGCAACTATAATCTGACCGGCGGCGCGCAGTTGCCTAAGCAGAAGTTTCGCCAGAATCAGTTCGGCGGCAGCGTGGGCGGGCCGATCCGGAAAGACAAAACCTTCTTCTTTGGAGATTTCGAAGCATTGCGCATCCGGCAGGGAATACCGATCACGGCGATCGTGCCGACGGCACGGCAGCGGATCGGTGACTTCTCGGAAAACTGCGTGGCGGGCTTCAGCGCGGCGGGCCTCTGCGCGAACGCCGGACAGCAGTTGACGATGGCCAACGCGACGGGAATGGCGCCGGTCGGTGCCGTTCCTTTCAACCGCCTGGACGTGGCGCCCTATGCGGCGCAGCGCGACCCGCTAGCCGCCAGGATCGCGTCTCTCTATCCCCTGCCTACCGGACCCGGCATCAACACCACGAATTACGCCTCCTCGCCGGTACGGCCGCAGGACGCCTACACCTTCGATGCCCGCGTCGATCACAGCATCAGCCCCAACTGGAACGTCTTCGGGCGTTACTCCTTCAATGACGTAACAACTACGCAGCCCACTGGCTTTCCCGACGTCGGCGGCGTGAACCCGGGAGGGCTCTTCGCCTTCGCCGGCACCAACGCCACCAGGGCCCAGAACATCCAGTTGAACTCCGTGAAGACCCTTCGCCCAAACCTGCTGCTGGAACTTAAGGCCGGCTTCACCCGCGCGGCGATTCAATCGAAAACCATCAATGACGGAAAGAACTCCGCCACCGAACTCGGCTTCCCCTGCAACGCCGTCAGTTGCGTAAACACCGGCGATACCCAAACGTTCGGACTTCCCAGGTTGCTGATTCAAGGATTCCAGGAACTGGGCGATGCCGTGTTTGTGCCGCTGCTTAACTTCAATAATACGTTCCAGTATGCCGGTGCGGTGACGTGGAACCGCGGATCCCACAACCTCAAATTCGGCGCCAATCTCATCCGGCGGCAGTTCTCCCCCGTGCAGAGTAGCAGCGCGCGCGGCACCTTCATCTTCAACGCATCGACCGGCAACGCCCCGGCGCCGCTTAACAACGGCCTCGCCAATTTCGTCTTGGGTGCCCCCGTGACGGTCACCCGCACCACCTCCCTCTACACGCCCGGCTATCGCGGCTGGGAGACCGGGTTTTATTTTCAGGACGATTGGCGCGTAAACAGCCGCCTGACCCTCAACCTCGGCATCCGCCATGATGTGTACACCGCCAAAACCGAAGTCTACGATCGCATGGCGAACTTCGATCCGCGCACATCCACGGTCCTGGTGGCGGGGCAGAACACCAGCCGCACCGCCGGCCTCGCTACCGATTTCGGAAACTTTGCTCCCCGCATCGGCTTTGCCGCCACCCTGGCCAAGGGGACGGTGCTCCGCGGCGGCTTCGGCCTTAGCTTCTTTCCCGGCGACTACGCCTCTGGTGTAGCACTTAAGAATCCGCCGTTCACTGCCGCGTTGACTTGCGGTTCCTCGACCACCGGAAGCATCGCCAACACCGGCTGCCCCGCCGGCATCGGCTCCCTCTCCCAGGGTTCGCCCATTCCCCTCTCGCCCTCGGGATTCCCCACGGCGAATGGCGCCCTCGATCTGACGCGCATCCCGCCGAGCAGCGTTAGCGCCGTCGACTTCGACTTTCAGGCCAGCGTCAACTCCCAGTTCAACGTTACGCTCGAAAAACAGCTGGGGGCCAACGTCGTCAGCGTCGCCTACATCGGCACTCGCGGCCGCAATCTCCCCATGGCCCTGGGCGACATCAACCGCTCCCTTCCTAGCGGCACGGCCACCCCCAACCCCCGGCCCTTCGCGGCTTCCGCGCCAAGGCTCACCACGATCGGCTACTTTGCGTTTCAGGGAACGGCAAGCTACGATTCCATGCAACTCTCGTTCAACCGCCGCCTGGCGCGCGGCCTTAGTTTCACCTCGGGCTACACCTTTGCCGACGGCCAGGACAATATCACCGGGCTCGGAACCAGCACCGGTGGCTACGGAAACATGATCGGGCCGTTCGGGAGCGCCATCGAAAATGTAAAGACCTACGACTGGGGCAGGAGCGATTTCAACATCCGCCATCGTTTTGCGTTCGGTGGCAACTATGAGTTGCCTTTCGGAAAATCGTTGCGCGGCCCCGCGGCGCTGGTGTTGAGCGGATGGCAGTTGAATGGGATCTTTACCTGGCAAACGGGGCTTCCGTTCACCGTCACTTCCCAAACGGCGGTAAGCGGGATCATCGGTGTCGCTGGCGGCGCGGAACGTCCAAATCTGCTGCGCCCCGATATCCGCATGTCCAAACCAACAATTGGCGCCGCCGGCCAGTGGCTGGATCCGGCCGCCTTCGCTGCCCCCGCCAACTTCACGCTCGGCAACGCTCCGCGCAACCTCGGTTTCGGGCCGAACCAGAACGTCATGAACACCTCGTTCTTCAAAACATTCCAGTTTAACGAACGTTACCATCTCCAATTCCGGACGGAAGTCTTCAATACGGCCAATCATCCGTTCTTCGACCGTCCGCAATTTAATAACCTCGGAAACCCGAACTTCGGCAAAATCACCGCGGTCGCCGGCAACTACAACCCGCGGCAGATCCAATTCGCGCTGAAGTTGCTCTTCTGAGCCCGTCCTCGCCTCACGATACGGGGTGGTCAAAATAAGTTGGAAATAAGTCGGAATAACGCTTCGGGAAAACAACTCGGCGATGTCTTTGAAAAGTGACTATAAACGGCCTCGATAAAGTAATTCCCGCGCCTGGGCCAACTGCGCCTTGGTACCCCGTATGGCGATCACCCGCCGTGTGGTGTAAGTGAAAAGGCGCCTCACCTTGGTCTCGGTGCGCACCTGGGTGGCGAGAGCATGTAGTTGCTGGGGCGTTTGCGCCATCGACAACGGGAAGATCCGCACCACTTCGTCATCATCGGCGGAGACACGATACTCTACTTCGATAGGCTTGGCCTGGTCCAACTGGACGACCAACCAATCGACGAGCTCGGATTGGCTCGCGGTCGTCCGCACGGTGATCAAGGGCTCCTGGTTGTAGGTGAAGAGGCGACGGACTTCGGAGATGGAGCGGACCACGGTCGCCAGGTCCTGGATCTCCTGGCCGCCGTGGGTGTGCTGCAGGTAGAACATCTTGACCACGTTCTCGCCGTCCGGCTTGTCGACTTGTGCGTCGAACCGGCGCGGACTCTTGAAATCGGCGCGCCGGTCGATGCCGGTCATCAGCCAGTCCGCCAGCGCGCCTTGGGCCGGGGTGCCGCGAAAGGCGATGGTGTGGGCCTCGGCGTCGGCCATCAGCGTCGGCAGGTCGGTGATCACGCGCACCAGGGTCGCGATCTCGTTCAGCGATTGGGCGGTAGCGACATGGTCGAATTGGAAAACCCGCTCGAGGTCATCCTGGGCGAGGGCGAGAGCAGCCACCAGGGCCAGCCAGCATATCGGCGCATACCGTATAGACGTCTTCCCATCAGCCCGCGTGCAGCACGTATCATAGTTTTTGACGATGAAGGGCAAATGGCTATTGTGGGGCGGCGTGCTGGTGATGCTGGCGGCGACGGCGGCCGCTGTCTGGTACTCGCGGCCTCCCGCAGT
This sequence comes from Bryobacterales bacterium, assembly GCA_038215525.1. Classification (GTDB taxonomy): domain Bacteria; phylum Acidobacteriota; class Terriglobia; order Bryobacterales; family Bryobacteraceae; genus JALHNI01. The sequence goes on along the minus strand of JBBQQS010000307.1, from coordinate 804 downwards.
GCCGGAAGCCAAAGCGAAAGCCGCGCCCGCGGTCCCCGCCGCGGCGAGTGGGGATCTGAGCCTGTCAGGCCGGGTGCAAGCCACCAAACTGGTGCAGGTGCTAGCGCCCGTCGATGGCGTGCTGGAAGAGCTGCGCGTGAAGGAGGGCGAGGACGTCTCCGAAGGCCAACTGCTGGCCCGCATCAAAAACAACGCGCTTGACCTGGGCCACGAACAAGCCGGCCAGCAGGTGGAAGCCCTGCAATCGAAGGTGAACAACCTGGAAGCCTCACTGATCTCCGGCCGCCTGGAGGCGCAGCGGACGCGCGCCGATGCCGACGCGATGAAGGCTCTGCTCGAAGCCGCCCGCAAAGAGTTTGACCGCCAGGCGATGTTGATGAAAGAAGGCGCCACGCCGCGCAACAAGTTCGAGCAGAGTAAGAAGAATTACGAAAGCGGCTTGGTGGAGTTCGCAGCGAAGGACAACCTAGCGCGCCAGGCGAGTGACCGTGTGGAGTCCGTCAGCCGTGCGCTCGATGAAGCGAAGAAGTCGCTCGCCGACCAGGCCGCGGATTGGGAAGATGCCAAAAGCAGCCTGAATTCGGCCGAAATCCACGCGCCCGCCGACGGCGTGGTGGTGAAAGTGGGCAAGCAGAATGGCGAGCCGGTGGATAAGCGCGTCACCGAAGTCTTCCAAATCGCCGTCGACCTTACCGCCATGGAAGCCGTGGTGGCCCTGAACCCGGATGAGCTAAAGCTGGTGAAGCCTGGCCAAGGCGCCATGCTCTACCTGGTTGAAGCCGGCAACGAGCCCATCCCCGCCAC
>JBBQQS010000306.1:0-6499 GCA_038215525.1 Bryobacterales bacterium | reverse complement strand
GTCACCGGCATCTGCATCTTCTCCGCCAGCAATCGCTCGGCGCGGGTGCCTTCAATCCGATACTGTTCCTTCAGCACACTGCGGAGCTTGGGCACATTCCACCGATTCGCCGCCTGCACCATCACGGTCTTCGATTGGATAGAAGGATTCGCCGGCGACTCTGTCGCGATCGCTTTCGCCACACGGACGGCCTCGGCGCCCAGCTTCCGGCCGGTCTCATTCATCACTCCCACCGCATCCTCGATCAGCGGCGTCTTATCGTAATACGGGTTGATGTCCCCGGCGGCGCCCTGCAGGAAGAACGCCATCGCGTTGCCACCCATCTCCTGCTCCACGTAGGTCCGCATGGCGGCGGGATAGTCTGCCGAGTAGCGCAGATTGTCCGGCCCCAGGACGACGGGATGACAGGCATAGTGCACCAGAATCGCCAGCGGCTTTCCGTCTCGGCGGTCCACTCGTATAACGCCGACCGTGGGATCCACCAGGAAGTTTGTCGAGACCTTGGTTTCGTTGCGCCAGAACATCGTCAGCGAGCCATCCGGACGCAGATAGCGCCGATTGAATCCCAGATACGTCTGGCCCCACCCGCTGCCGATGCGTGCCGGCTGCAAGGCTTTCGCCGCCGCCAGAATCGCGCCGGCGACCGTTGGCACCGCTTGCTTCGCTGCTTCCGGTGCGAGCGCGTAAGTCGGTCCGGAATGGGTGTGCGAAGCATGGAAGACCACTTCATCGACGGAACTGCGTACCGAGGCGCGAATCTTATCTTGTTGGGCCGGATCCAGCGTAAAGCAAAGGTCCAGCGTCACGATCGCCACGGTTCTGGTTCCGTCTGAGAGCGCCAGCACGCGAGCCTCTAGCGGATCCAGCGTGCCGGTGGAATAGCGCACGCCATAGCCGGCCATCGGCAGGTTCAGCGGCGGGGCCAGATCCACCTTGGCGACGCCGGCGCGAAATTCGGCGGCGCTGGCAAAGCCGGCCACCACCACGAAGAACGCCAGTAAACTGCGCATCAATACCCCGGATCCGGCAGCTCTTTCAGCAAGCCGCGCATTTCGAATAGCTTCACCACGGCGCGATCGACCAGCCGTTCTCCCGTGCCCACCTCGACGGTCGTGTTGTAGCCGGCGCCATAGCCGCCGCTCACCGCCGCTTCAATCGTCGGAAGATACCCGGCCCAAATCCCTCCCACCGAATAGGAGTAGCCGAACATCATCGTGTTCCGGCATTCCGACTTTTCGCGAAAAGTGATTTGGTGCTCGACGAACGGCTCGCCGGGAAGTGCGACAAAGCAGAGTGAACCGCCAATCACTCCCGCGGTCCATCCCACCTTCAGCGTCTGGTCCGGTGTCCAGCGGTTTTTCACTTCCACCACTTCAGAGAATGTCCGCAGCCCCCCGCCAGTGATAGGATTTTTCTTGGCCAGAATCGAGACGACAACCTTTCCGAGTTCCTCGCCCATCTGCTGCACGGCCGCGAAACCGCCCTCCGCCACCGGCTGCTTGTCCCGATAGGGATTGATGTCGCCCGCGCCGCCCTGCGCGAATAAACACAGCGCACCCGGCACCTGAGATTCGACGTACCGCTTCATCGCCCCCGGATAATCGGCGGAGAACTCGATATTGTCCGGCCCGAGAATCGACGGATGGCAGGCATAGTTCACCAGGACTCCCCGCAGTTTGCTCGCTGCGTCGTGCACTTGCAGGACGTTCACCGTCGGGTCCAGCGGATGCGAGGGAAGCTTCTCCGCGTTGCGCCACCACATCGCGGCCTTTCCCTCGGTCACTTTCCGGCGATTGAAGCCCAGATACACGCGGCCGGTGGATGTACTCAAGGATGCATCGAACATGGCCTGCTTGGCTTGGCCGATAGCTTCCACCATCTTATCTTCCGCTTCGGTATACCAAGCGGTCCGCTTCTCCCAGGTTAAGGGGCCGGAGTGCGAATGCGAGACGCTGATGATCGTGTTTTGCACCCCGAACTTGAGTTTCGCCAACTCGCCGACGCGGGTGGAGACGAAGCTGCGGAGGTCGCAGGTGACCAAGGCCAGGCTGTTGCCCCCCGATTCGAGGACGAGGACTGTCGCGTAGAGCGGATCGTGCGTGCCGCTCGCCGGCTTCTTTCGCGCGGCGTATCCACCCATCTCATGGCCGGCGGGCGGGGTGATGTCGATGCGTGAGAGGCCAGCCCGCAATGGCACGTCTTCGGCCCAGCAGGTTAAAGCAGCCGCGAAAATGGCGCCCAGTAAACGCAATCGAACCTCCCGATAGACTTCTCCCAGAATCTTACCAAGCCGGTGAATCATTAGGCTGACCTGCGCATGATCTTTTGAACACATTCCCCGCAGGCCATCGGCGAGCTGGCGTTCGAGCCACCGGAAACTCGGATCATCGCGACTCGGTTAGGGCAGCCGGTAGACGACCTCGCCGCCGAGCACCGTGAGCTTCACCTTTGTGCCGATGACTTCCTTGGGCGCCACCGTCATGATGTCGCGATCCAGCATGACGAAGTCGGCGAGTTTGCCTACGGTGATGGTGCCCTTCTGATTCTCCTCGAACGAGGCATAGGCGCCGTCGAGCGTAAAGGACTGCAGGGAACGTTCACGGCTGAGGACTTGGTCCGGCTGGAAGCCGCCGGGGGGATTGCCGTTGTGATCCTGCCGAGTGAAGGCAGAGTAGAAGCCCCAGATGGGGTTGGCGTCTTCGACGGGGAAGTCCGAGCCGTTGGTGATGCGGGCACCGGCTTTGAGGAACCGGTTGGTGGCCCAGGCGCCTTGCATTCGGTCCGGACCGAGGCGCTGGCCAGCCCAGCGCATGTCGCTGGTGGCGTGGGTGGACTGGATCGAAGCAATCACATCGAACTGTCCGAACAGCGCGAAGTCCGGCAGGCGAATCACTTGGGCGTGTTCGACGCGAAAGCGCTTGTCGTTCTTCCCGGTGATCCCTTTGGCTTTGAAGGCGTCGACGAAGGCCTCAAGGACGGTGGAATTGGCCTTGTCACCGATGGCGTGGACGGCCACTTGGAAGCCAGCTTCGAGGGCTTCGATGGAAGCCTTCGTGATCTGCTCCTTCGAGAGAATCAGAATGCCGGAGTTGTTCTTTTCGTCGGTGTAGGGCTGCCAGAAGGCGGCGCCGCGCGAACCCATCGCGCCGTCGGAGACGAGCTTGATGGTGCGCAGGCTGAAGCGGTCGTCAATGACGGGGCCTTGCTTACGGACCTCGTCCCACAACTCGCCCGTGCCACCCACCATGGCGTAGACGCGGATCGGTAACTGCTTCTTGGCGACGAGGCGGCGGTAGGCGTCGACCGTCAGGCGATCGATGCCGGCGTCGTGGATGCCGGTGATGCCGAGGCGGGCACACTCTTGCGCGGCGCGGGCTAGGGACGCTTCCACTTGCGTCGGGGTCGAAGGCGGAATGAGCTTGGTGACGAGACCCATGGCGCGATCGACGAAGATGCCGTTGGGCTCGCCCTTGGCGTCCTTCAAGATCTGGCCGCCGGGGGGATCGGGCGTGTCGCGGGTGACTTTAGCGAGGGCCAAAGCACGGGAATTGGCCCAGCCGGCGTGGCCGTCCACGCGGCGGAGGAAGACGGGGTGATTGGGGATGACGGCGTCGAGATCGCCTTTGTTTGGCATGCGATCGCCCCAATTGGCTTGGTCCCAGTTCCGGCCGGTGATCCATATAGTACTGGGCGAAACGTCCGCCTTTTGCTTGAGGGAGAGCGCGATTTCGGCCGGGGACTTGAACTTGCGGAAGTCGTTCGAGGTGAGCAGGTCGCCCAAGCCGCGCAGGTGGGTATGCGAGTCGATCAGGCCGGGGACGATGGCTGATCCTTTGGCGTCAATGCGTTGCGTATTGGGGCCGATAAACGGCGCCACCTTGTCGCCCACGTAAAGGAACTTGCCGTCCTTCACAGCCAGAGCTACCGCTTTCGGCTTTTTCGCGTCCACTGTATAGATGGTGGCGTTTTCGACTACTAGGTCGGCGACCTGCCCGTAGGTTAGGGTCGCGAAAAGAAGCGCGAGAGGCACTAGAATGGGAAGCATGGCTGAGAGTATTACATACCCGCAATCGCAAGCAAGCGTAGTGCCGATTTCGACGGTGCAGAATATCGCGAGCTGGGCGGCGGCCCTCGCGCTGGGCATCTTTTTCCTGGGCGCGGGCATTTGGAAGAGCCTCGATCCGCTCACCTGGGCCACCATCATCACCAACATGAAGGTGCCGGCCATCTTGTCGCAACCGTTCACCGTCGCGCTCGCGACCGGCGAGATCTTCTCCGCGATCCTCCTGATCATCCCGCGCTTCCGCCGCTGGGGCGCGCTGCTAACGGGGGTGATGCTGCTGGGCTTTATGGGCTATGTGGGTTGGAACTATACGGCGCTCAAAGGCATGGACTGCAGTTGCTTCCCGGGCTTGAAGCGCGCGATTAACCCCGAGTTCTTTTACAGTGACTTTGGGATGCTGGTGGCGGCCGCCATTGCCGGCTGGTGGGCTAAGCCTTCCAGCGGCCTGCGTCCGGCGGCGATCCTGCTTGGGCTCGTGGCGCTGTTCTCGGTCGGCTCTTACGCGATGGTGCTGCGCGGCCAGACAGGGGTGGAGGCGCCCGAATCCGTGATGGTAAACGGCGCGCCCGTATCCCTGCGCCAAGGCAAAGTGCTGCTCTACTTCTACGACCCCATGTGCTCGCACTGCAACGACGCGGCCAAGGCCATGGCCAAGCACACCTGGCTTACCGAGAAAGTGATTGGCATTCCCACCGCCCTGCCGCAGTTCGGCCAGCAGTTTATGGATACGACCAAGCTGAAGGGGGTGGTGTCGAATGACGTCAAGGAGCTGAAGAAAACCTTCCCCTTCGGCGACCCGCCCTTCGCTGTTGCGTTGGAGCATGGCCGCGCCAAGGCCCAAATCCGCCAATTCGACGAAGTGGAACCCGCCGCTACGTTGCGCAAGCTGGGCTTTATCGAGTAAGGTTCGATATCATCGGGAGATGGAGAGTACGCTCGAAGCCCCCGTTGTCCCCGCCCTGACTGAGTCCCAGCAGGTGATTGAACTAGAGAAGCAATATGTCCTGCAAAACTATGGGCGTTACCCGCTGGTGCTTGATCGCGGAAAAGGCTGCTACCTCTACGACCTTGACGGCAAGAGATACCTGGATTTGATCTCCGGCATCGGCGTGAACGCTCTGGGCCACGCGCATCCGCGCATCATGAAGGTGATCCGCGAGCAATCGGCCAAGCTGATCCACACCTCGAACCTTTACTACCATCGCTATCAGGGCTTGCTGGCGAAGAAGCTTTGCGAGACATCGGGTCTGGAGCGCGTGTTCTTCTGCAACTCGGGTACCGAGGCGGTGGAAGGCGCGATCAAGATGTGTAAGTCGCATGGGCGCAAGATTTCGCCCGACAAGTACGAAATCATTTCCCTGGACGACTCCTTTCACGGACGCACCATTGGGGCGCTCTCGCTCACCGGCCAGCCCAAATACCGCAAGGACTTTGAGCCGCTGATGCCGGGCGTGAAGTTCGTCCCCCGGCGCGATGACCGGGCGCTCGAAGCCGCTTTTAGCGAACGCACCTGCGGTATCTTCATTGAGGGCATTCAGGGGGAAGGCGGCATCAACCCCATCTGCACGCGCTTCTTCCAGAAGGCGCGCGAATTGGCCGATCGCTACGATGCGCTGATGGTGTGCGACGAGATCCAGAGCGGCGTGGGCCGCCCCGGCGTGCACTATTCCTACCATCTGCACAACCCCGTGATTATGCCCGACATCATGGTGGCGGCCAAGCCGGTCGCCTGCGGCCTGCCGCTGGGCTTCGTGGTGTCGAATGAGCGCGCCGCGGCGTCGATCGCGCCCGGCATGCACGGCACGACGTTTGGGGGCGGGGCACTCGCCTGCCGCGTCGCGCTGGAGTTCTACGAGATGCTCGACGAACTGCTGCCGCAGATGAACCGCGTGGGCGAGTACTTCCGGGCCGAGTTGCGCGGCTTGCAATCGAAGTTCAGTTTCATCAAAGAGGTGCGCGGCGCGGGCCTGATGATCGGCGTCGAGCTCGACCGGCTGGGCAAACAGATGGTGACCGATGGCATGGCGCTGGGCCTCTTGTTCAACTGCACGCACGACACGGTGCTGCGCTTCCTGCCCCCGTACATCCTGACGGAGAAGGAAGTAGACCTCGCCATCCGCGGCTTGAAGAAGGTATTCCAGCAAGCCAAACGGGCTAAGCTCTAATTCCCGCTACCTGAGTCGATACGTTCGACTAGGGTGTTGACTAGCGTACTCATTTTGGCCAACGAACCGCGCCGGCGGCTCTTTCAGGCTGTCGTGACGGATAGCGGCACCCTGATGGTGCATACCGCGCTGGGCCATTACCCGAATGTGAGCGAAAGGCAGCGGCTGCTCCGCGTGGCCGATCCGCAGGTTGGCTTTGTCGACCTTACCTATCCCCATGAGGCGATGGAGTTCCTGAACGAAGCGCGGCGCCAGTGGCCGCGCACGGCTT
>JBBQQS010000305.1:0-6524 GCA_038215525.1 Bryobacterales bacterium | reverse complement strand
TAGATAAGTGCCGAAGGGCATGGCGCGGTATTGGAAAAATGGCCGGACGCCCAAGGTGCCGCTCGAAACTTCTCCGAGTAAGAAAGTTGCCATGCTGACGCCGGTTCCGGCCGGGCTGAACGGATTATTAGTTAAGTCGGTATTGAAGTTGAACGACCCCGACGGCTGCGCGCGATTGATGAAGCTCAACCGCCACCAGCGTAAGTCTATACCGGCTTTCCAGGTATGCTTGCCACGGGTCATGGTGACGCTGTCCGCGATTTGGATCACTTGTTGCGCGCGTAAACCGGCCGAGAAGCCCGCGCTGCCAATCCCCAACAGTCCGCCCACTTGCACGGGCGGGAACTGGTCTTGCGGCAGAATCGACGGGTAACCCAATTTCTTCGGCCACTCCTGGTCGAAGCTGGGATGGGTGAAGGGCAGCCATTGGCGTGTGGCGCCGAAGCGGAAGTCGTTCACCACTGTGGGCGAGAAGACCTTTAAGTAACTCAAGACACCGTTGTGATTGTCGCGCTGATCGTTGCGCGCCGCAGGATCCGCTACGCCGAGCCCCCAGCCGCGGTCCTCACGAGTGTTGCGGTTCGACGAATAGCGGAAGAAGACCGAGTCGGCATTATTCAAACGATGGTCCACGCGTACGTTGACGACGCCCTGGTCCGACAACGATCCGACCAGCGAAACCAGGTTATTGGCGTTCGTATTTAAGTCAGTTGGCCGCGCGTTGGCCACGGGCATGTAGGGCAGCACCCGCAAGGAGAGTGGATCCATGCGGTTATTCGGCACGATGTTCCCGGGAAATAGATCTCGCACAAAACCGGACCCCGCCGGATTTCGCCGCGTCGTCGCCGGATCGTACACCGGAATTACCGCGCCCTGCGGCGTGCGCGTCGCCGAAAAGTTACCCGCGCGTTCTAATTCCGTCGCCACGGATCCGATGCGTGGCGCGCCGGTGGACCGCCAGCGCCACTGCTCATAGCCGGCGAAGAAGAATGTCCGATTCCTGCCATTGTAGAGCTTGGGAATCCACACCGGGCCGCCCACCGTGCCGCCAAAGTGGTTATAGCGCAGCACCTGTTTGATGCGGCCCGTGCGCGGGTCCGGCTGGGTGGCGAAGGCGTTGCGTGCGTCCAGCGCATCGTTGCGGAGAAAGTGATAGAGGCTGCCGTGAAACACATTGCCGCCGGACTTCGTCACGGCGTTTACCACGCCGCCCGACGTCTGGCCGAACTCCGCCTTCAGCGCGTTCGTCTCTACGCGGAACTCCGCCACGGCGTCCACCATGGGCACGACGCTGATCTCGTTGTGAATCGCCGCCGAGTTGGAAACGCCATCCAGGAAATACTGGTTTCCGTACGCTGGACCGCCGTTGATCCGGATCTGGGAGAAGATCTGATTGCTGATTTCGGCGAAGCCGTCCGTCGCGTTGGACCGCGGCGTGACGCCGTTGACGACTTTCACCAAGTTAAAGACGTGCCGCCCGTTCAGCGGCAACTGCTCAATGCGCCGCTGCTCGACGACGGTGCCGAGTGACGAATCTTCCGTCTGCACGCGGGCCACCTCCGCCGACACCAGCACGCTCTCGGTCACTTGGCCGATCTCGAGCTTCACGTCGACGCGCAAACGCTGGGCCACCTCAACGGTGAGCCCGGTCCGCTGCAGGCGCTTGAAGCCCGGTTGGCTAATGGTGAGTTCGTAGGGGCCAACGGGCAGCGTCGAGATCGCGTAGGTGCCATCCTCCGAGGAGACGCCCTTAAAGGTCAGGTTGGTGGCGGTATTCCGGGCGACGACTTCCACACCGCCCACGCCGCTTCCCTGTGGGTCGGCCACGGTACCCGTGATGGTGCCGAGTGGCGACTGGGCAAAGTGCAAGACGCAGAGCGCGAAAGTGAGTGCGATAAGGCGAGGGATCAACATAGAAACTCCAGTAGAACTATCTTATGCCCGCCGCCCGGGCGCGGATAGGTTACAATAGGGCAAATTAACGGCTAAAAGTGAGAGGAATCAATGGCTTCGCCAGTGCTTTCGGCGGCAGAGGTTGGGGCATCAGCGGTACGGGGCGAGCTGGTGTGCCTGCTCGAAAGTCGCGAAATCCGCAAGTCGCCGCAGCTTCGAAGGCTGCTGGAGTTTCTGGTGGAAGAGACCCTGGCCGGCCGCGGCGACGCTTTGAAGGAATACCACGTCGGCCTGAGTGTCTTTCACCGTGGCGCCGACTTTGACCCTCGCCTGGACTCCATTGTCCGTGTGCAGGCCAGCATCCTGCGCAAAAAGCTGGAAGCGCACTACGCCCAGACCGCCAGCGGCCTGCGCATCCGCATCCCGCGCGGCAGCTATATGCCCGAGTGGGCCGCCGTCGAAGCGCTTCCCCACCTGGATAGCACCCCGTCGCCCCGCCGTCACTTCCTTTGGGCTGGCGCGAGCGCGATCGCCGGTGCCACCGCGACGGCACTCATCCAACGGCCGCGCGAATCGGCGACGGCGCCGGCTTTGTGGACCCAGTTTTTCGATACAAAGGTCGAGACCGTCGTCAGCTTCGGGGTGCCCCTTTTCTTCACCCTGGGCAACGGCCTCTACATCCGCGACGTCCACGTGAACCGCCCGGGTGACCCCGATCATGCTCGACTGGATCGTTTGAGCCAAGTGCTGGGTACCCCGGCCCGTGCGCAGGAGGACGTCTATACTGGCATCGGCGAAGCGGTCGGCGTCCATCTGGTGAGTGAGTTTCTCACCGCGCGACGGGTGACCACCAAGCTCGCCAACTCGCATTACCTCGGCCCACCCGATCTCTCGGGCAAGAACCTGGTGATCGTCTCCTCAATGCGCTTCCAAACGCTGCTGGATTCCTTGCGTCTGCCCCACGCCTTCGAGTTCGAACCGATAGGCAATGGTATCCTCCGTAACCTGCGGCCCCTGCCTGGAGAGCCGCGCATCTATGGCCACGAAGGACCCGAGGTCTCCTACTCCCGCGTCACGCTGTGGCCCTCGGCGACACCCGGACACCGCATCCTCAGCTTCAGCGGCCGTGAAACCTGGGCCACGCAAGCTAGCGTCCAGTTCGCCGTGGATCCACAAGAGCAAACCGCGCTTCAAGCCCGTCTGGACGCTGACCCGGCTAACGGTCCCCGTGGCGCAAAGTCCGCGTATTTCGAGGTTCTGCTCAAGGTGCTCGGCAAGAATAACCGAGTACAGCGGACGGAGTACGTCTCACACCGCTATCTCGAAGTCCCCCTGCCGCTGCGTTTCCGCTAGAAAATCTACCAGCTAAGCGCCCGCGCGAGCTCAATGAAGCTTATGACTTATGCTCGCGCTCGACTCTAGATCGGCATCTTCCCGGAAACGATTTCACCCACTCGGTGGTCGCCCTCGACCGGCTTGAGGACGACGAGCCACAATTTCGGACCGACGGGTCACGGTAGGGGAAATAGGAGCCTTCCCGGTGTGCGCCGGGGTGGGTACGATTTTCCAACACGTTCCGTGACATCAGCCTCTTCCCGAATTCGTTCTACACAAAACCGTACGCGAGCCGCATTTTCTGGAAAAATCCTTTGCGAACGAAAAAAATGGGTAGGGGGGACGGTGAGTAGGTAGCGCTACCCGCGTCCGATCTCGTTTCGATTTAGATGCTTAAGTGGGCTTTGGCTATTGCTCAGCGAAAAGCGGATCATAGCTATGACACCGATTCTATGTCCCCTGATTGTGGGCGCCGGCGCTCGAATGGGCATTTCTTCTGTGAATCTACGTGAAGCTTTGACGCGGTGCCTCAACGCAAAACCGCAGTGCTGATTCTATGTTGGTGTCAGACCGTCAGGGTTAATCCGCCGTCCGGCGTCAAAGTTGTTCCGGTGATGTAACTGGCATCGTCGGAACAAAGAAAAACGATGGACTTGGCAATTTCCTGAGCTGTACCTGCTCGCCTGGTATGAACACGCGGCAGGATCACCTCGTCGAAAATCGCATCGCCAATGACCTCGCGAATGCGCTCATGCATCGGCGTCTTGATAACTCCCGGACAGACGAGATTCACCCGAATCCCTTGAGGCGCGAGTTCAGCCGACGCGCTCGTTGTGAGACCGATCTGGCCGTGCTTGGAAGCGCAATAAGCAGCCCCTCCCGCGAATCCTAGAAACGAATTAACAGAGCCGACGTTCACAATTGCTCCGCTCCTGCCGCCCTTCAGAATCGCTTGAGCCTCATATTTCAGACACAGAAAGGTGCCTTTCAGGTTCGTATCGAGAACTTGGTCCCACGCCTCTTCAGCCATCTCGGCAATTCCAGCGAGCCGGCCTTCCACTCCTGCGTTGTTCACCGCAAAGTCAAGCTGGCCAAACGTATCCATGGTGTGGGCCACCATCCGTTCCACGTCGGATGCCACGGCGACATCAGTCACGATGAAACTTGCTCTCCCTCCCTGAGCATCGATCTCACTCGCGAGTTGCATCAACTCATCCTTGCGCCGGGCCGCGAGCATTACCCTTGCGCCCTTGGCCGAAAATAACTCGGCCACTGCCCGTCCAATCCCACTGCTTGCGCCAGTGATCAAAGCAACTTTGTCTTTCATGTCTTCATAGTTATATCAGACCGAGTCTTCGATATGTCAGGGTGCCGGGATGGCCCGACTTCCCCAGGAATAGGCAGTGGCCTGGGTGACGATTTGAGCGCGGACGAGGTTGAGGTCGACATAAGCGAGGGCGGCGAAGAAGTGAGATTGGACGAGTAGGCAGAAGAAGCGGCTTTGCCAGAGTCGGCCGCGGCGATTGAGCCGACCGTGAAGATATTGGGCATACTGGCCCATGATATGCTGCATGAACCGGCTGACGCCGTCCTCCACTTGGCCGGTGACGACCCAGTTGAATGTGGTTCGACATGAGGGCGTAGCCGTGGACGAGGACTGGGCGGCGGTCGGCATGATGGTCCAGAAGGGCGAGGAACCCGGTGGGGACCTCGTCGCTGAAGAAGACCGACTGGCGATAGTTGCCGCGTTGGGTCAGGTGGAGGGGGCATCCAGGCGATGAGAATCTGGGTTTGCGGGAACTCGCATTTCTCCTGTGAATTTACCGTGAAATTTTCTTAATCACAAGCATCATCGTGTAGTAGGATACGAGGACAGGAGTAATTCATGAATTTCTTGCGTCTCAGCAGCTGCTTGTTGGCTTCGTTGGCCATAGTCTCCGGTCAAGGTAACGTCGGCTCGATCGCTGGCACGGTACTCGACCCTCAGAATGCGGCCATTGCGGGGGCGACGATCAGGGCGACCAACAAGGAGACTGGCCTTCGTGTGGAAGCGCGGGCTCAATCGAATGGTGCCTACACCTTGCTCCAGCTAGTCCCCGGCACCTATGACATCCGGACCGAAGCCACCGGCTTTCAAACCCTTGAGCTGAAGGGAATTCTTGTCCGCGTTTCGGACCGCGTTACGCTTGACCTCCCCATGAAGGTGGGCCAACTCAGTGAGACCATCGTGGTGGAAGGCGAGGCACCGCTGCTTCGCACCCAGGATGCGCAACAAGGTGAGGTCATCAACCGCACCCTCATTCGGAACCTGCCGCAACTCCAGCGCGACCCCCTCCGGCTGCTGACGCTCGCGGGCAACATCCAAGGCGGCGGCTCCCGATCTGGGCCCGGTAGCGACACGCGTATTAACGGCGGACGCACCGTCGGGCTCGAGTATTTGATCGACGGTATCTCCGCTGGAACCGGGCTTGGCCGCAATGTCGTCCAGGCGACGCCCAGCATGGAGGCAATCGCCGAATTTAAAGTCATCACCAATGGCATCTCCGCCGAATACGGACGCCTCTCCGGCGGACTGGTCGAACTCGTCACCCGCGGCGGGGGCAATGAATTCCACGGCGAAGTTTTTAACTACAACCAGAACACCGTGTTTCAGGCCAACCCCTGGCGCCAGAATGCCCTCGGCGGACGCCGCGTCCAGTTCAACCAGAACATCTTTGGCGGCTGGTTTGGCGGACCCATCTCGATCCCCAAAATCTACGCCGGCAAAAATCGCACCTTCTTCATGGCCAACTACGAAGGCCAACGCCGCCGCCAAGCCGGTACGCTGCAGACCCTTTCCGTCCCCACGGAACTCGAACGCGCCGGCGATTTCTCCCAGACCGTGTTCAGCGGTATCCGGCCCATCATGTATGACCAGTTGGGTTCCACGCGCTTTGACGCCGTCTCCAACACCACCTTTCGCACGACTCTGCTTGGTGCGGGAGGAATACGCATTCCCGCCAGCCGCATTCATCCTGTCAGCCGCGCGGTGCTCAACTTTGTTCCCCTGCCCAATCGCGCCCCTCAGGCCGGCACCAGCTTTGTAAACAATTTCGTCGCCGCGCAGAGCTCTCTCCTCAACCAGGACATGTTCGCCATCCGCGTCGACCACCAGTTCAGCGACCGCCATCGCATCTTCAGCCGCTTCCAACGCCAGCAGAGCCTTAGCTCATCCACGCGCGTGGGGGGTCCTGGCTCGACGGTGCCCGAGACTCGCGTGAATCCGGCCTTCGGACTCACCATCAACTATGACGCCA
>JBBQQS010000304.1:0-6528 GCA_038215525.1 Bryobacterales bacterium | reverse complement strand
AGCCCTTGAGCCGTTGGACCAGCGGCGAAATAGCGGCTTTGCCAAGCACCAGGGCCGGGCCACTGACACCGCCTTTCAGCATCGCCTCCCGCGTCATGACGGACAAGCCCGCCTGACCGCGTTCGCCGTTATGGCAGCTCATGCAGCGGGCAACCAGAATGGGGTGGATCTGCCGGGAGTAATCGATGTTTTGGCCGAAAGCCAAACTGGCGCACAGGAAAAGCCATACGTGGACACGCATCCCCTTTATCGTATGCCGAATTTAGGGGGCCGAAAAGACAGGCTTTTTGCCGGCGTCGCGATTGCGGACGCGATCGTAAAGGTGGCGGCCGTTGGTGGTGCCCAGGCCTTCGTTGTAGAGGCTGGTGAGGCCGAGGGCTTGGCGGAGGTCCTCGTCAAAGGCATGGAGAGCTTTCAACTGGTCGGCGGTGCCGGCGCGGCGCGTCCCGTGCGAAGTCTCAAAGTAAACCTGATAGCCACCGTGGGTCAGCACGCCGATTTCATTGCCGATCAGCACGCCGGTCTTCTCGATTGAGATCTCTGCGCCTTCATCTTTCAATACCGCCACGCAGCCATCGCGGAGGGCGACCGCCAAGCCTGCGCCTTTGGCGGCGACGGAGAAGCCTTTGCCGCGGAGGTCGCTCAGGCGGCCTTCGAAGTTGAGGACGATGGGTTTTTCACGCCGAAAGAACATAATGCTCCTATGTTAGCGCTTCACGCGTCCGCGCAGTTTGCGGGTTAGCTTTTCGATCTCGTCGAGCTTCTTCAGCAGGCCGATCGACAGCACATGGTGTTCGTGCTCTTCCAATTCCTTTTGCACTGCTTGGGATAGTCGTACGAGATGGCTGGCGTCTTCGAGATTGCGTTTGTGTTCGGCCTTGAGGATCTCCTCGGACTGCAATTTGCCATCGGGGAGGCGGACGGCCGTAGGATCGTCGAGGTGAGGTTTGGGGTCCTGGGCGAACAGGGCGAGGAGCACAAAGTAGGCCAGCATGCCTTTACTGTAGCTTGCCTTTGCTGCCCTCGCGAAATTTCCTCCCGGTGCGAGTTGACCTTCGCCCTCTCTTCCGCTAAGATCGATATAGGATGGTTTTAGTCCAAGAAGACTATTTCAATCGTGGATTTGGTGCGCCATGCTGAAGCTGACAAAAAAAGCCGACTACGGATTGATTGCTTTGAAGCATCTGGCTATGCCTCGCCCGACGCGGGAGAGCGCTAGTGCGAAGGAAATTGCCGAAACCTACCATATCCCTTTGCCTTTGCTCGCTAAAGTGTTGCAAAAGTTGGGCAAAAGCGGATTCTTAACCTCGGAGCAGGGGACGAACGGCGGCTACCGTTTGGCCCGTCCGGCGGAGCGGATTACGGTGCTTGAGGTGGTGCGGACGATCGATGGGCCCATTATCCTTACCTCTTGTTTTACGTCGGAACGCACGTGCGACCAAAGCGATACCTGCATCGTGAAAGAGCCGTTACGCCGGGTACACGAAAGCATCTTGCGGCTGTTGGACAGCATCTCTATAGCGGATTTGGTGGACGAAGAAGTGCCGGATCCGAACGATTCGCCGCTGGTTGAGCTAAGCAGTTTGCTCCCCGCGGTTTCCCGCTGAATTTTTAGCCTTGAAGGAGGTTCTTATGAAGTTCCCCATTTATCTCGATAATCATGCCACTACCGCGGTTGACCCTCGGGTGGTGCAGAGCATGATTCCTTACTTTACGGAGTTTTTCGGCAATGCGGCCAGCCGTAACCATGCGTTTGGCTGGGGCGCCGAAGAGGGCGTCGAGAAAGCTCGCAAGCAGATCGCCGACCTGATCGGCGCCAACTCGAAAGAGATCATTTTCACCTCCGGCGCCACCGAATCGAACAACTTGGCGATTAAAGGCGTGGCCCAGATGTATGCCGAAAAGGGCAATCACATCATTACGGCGGCCACGGAACATAAAGCAGTACTCGATACTTGTAAGCACCTTGAGAAAGAGGGCTTCCGCATCACCTACTTGCCCGTGCAGGGCTCCGGCGCGGTCGATCTCGACATGCTGCGCGAAGCGATCACCGACAAGACTATCCTCGTCAGCATCATGTACGCCAACAACGAAATCGGCTTCGTTCAGCCGGTGGCTGAAATCGGCAAGATCTGTAAGGAACGGGGCGTCCTGTTCCACACGGACGGCGTGCAGGCGGTCGGCAAGATTCCAGTGAATGTGATTGCCGACAACATCGACCTGATGTCGATTACGGCGCATAAGCTGTACGGCCCCAAGGGGGTGGGCGCGCTCTATGTTCGCCGCAAGGGTCCGCGCGTGCAATTGACCGCGCAGATGGACGGCGGCGGCCACGAGCGCGGGATGCGTTCGGGCACGTTGAACGTCCCTGGCATTGTCGGCTTGGGCGAAGCTTGCGCCATTGCGCAGCGTGAGATGCCGGCGGAGATCGCTCGCCACCGGGCGCTGCGGGATCGCCTGCATGCAAAGCTCGCCACCATCGAAGAGAGCTATGTGAACGGCAGCATGGAAAGCCGTTTGCCGCACAACCTGAACATGAGCTTCGCTTATGTGGAGGGCGAAAGCCTGCTGATGGGCATCAACGACATCGCCGTTAGTTCCGGTTCAGCTTGCACTTCGGCGACGCTCGAACCCAGCTATGTGCTCAAGGCCCTGGGCCTGGGCGACGACCTGGCCCACACCTCGATCCGCTTCGGCATTGGCCGCTTCACCACCGAAGAAGAAATCGACTACGTGGCCGACAAGATGATTGAAGTGGTGGACAAGCTCCGGGAGCTTTCGCCGCTGTGGGAAATGTTCAAAGAGGGCGTCGACCTGAGCAAGGTCGAATGGGTCGCTCACTAAGTTTTTCGCGATAAGAGATAAGAAAGGACAAATAAAATGGCTTACTCCGATAAAGTTTTAGACCACTACAACAACCCGCGCAATGTGGGCGCCATGGATAAGAAAGATCCCCATGTCGGCACCGGCATGGTGGGCGCGCCAGAGTGCGGCGACGTGATGAAGCTGCAGATCAAGGTGAACCCGGATACGGGCGTGATTGAAGACGCCAAGTTCAAGACCTTCGGCTGCGGTTCGGCGATCGCTTCTTCTTCTTTGGCCACCGAATGGCTGAAGGGCAAGAGCGTCGACGAAGCGTTGGCCATCAAGAACACCGATATCGTCACCGAACTGGCCTTGCCGCCGGTGAAGATTCACTGCTCGGTACTCGCCGAAGACGCCATCAAGGCGGCGATTGAAGATTACAAGACCAAGTCCGTGCAGCCTGTTTATGCGGGCGCTGCGGTTTAAGGAACGTCCATGGTAAGTGTCACTCCCAAAGCCGTTGGCAAGATCCGTGAGGCCTTCTCGCGAGAAGGCGTCACGGGAGGTCTGCGCCTGGGCGTGCTGGGCGGCGGCTGCAGCGGGTTGAGCTATCAGTTTAAGTTTGACCCCAAACCGCGCACGAACGACAATGTCTTGGCCTTCGACGACGTGCAAGTTTACGTCGACCCCAAGAGCATGATCTTCCTGGATGGCATGACGCTTGACTGGAAGGACTCTTTGATGCACTCGGGCTTCGTCTTCGAGAATCCCAACGCCAAGAAGAGCTGCGGCTGCGGCACTTCGTTCACGGCTTAAAAATGTCCGACTATTACGGGTCACTCGACCTGCCGCCGCTTCGGCTCGACCTTGACTTGGCCGACCTGGAGCGGCGCTTCCATTTGAAGAGCCGCCAATGGCACCCGGACCGATTCGCACGCGCTTCGGCCGCCGAACAGGAGGCGGCGCTCGATGCCAGCTCCGTCCTGAACGACGCCTACCGCACCTTGCGCGATCCTTTGCGCCGGGCCGAGTATGCGCTTAGGCTGGCGGGCTTGAACATTGGCGAGCCGGGCAACAAAGATGTGCCGGCTGATTTGCTCGAAGAGGTCTTCGACTTCAACATGGCGCTTGAAGAAGCTGACACAGACGAGATCGGGGTGGCGCGCGAGCGATTCGCCGATATGCGGAACGAGATCGATGAGCAGATGCTGATGCTCTTCGCGCGACACGACGCCGCGCCCGATCGTGCGACCCTGGAAGAATTGCGCGCCCTGCTGAACCGCCGCCGCTACATCGCCAATCTGATTTCTACCGCCTCCGGCGAGGGCATTCGTCACTAACATGGGTACTTTTCAAATCGACTTCGGGACGACCAAACCGTCCCCCCGCATCATCGGCATCGACTTGGGCACCACCAACTCCCTGTCTGCTTACCTCGACCCCACCGGCACGCCGCAGGTGATCCCCGGCGCCGACGGACGGCCGCTGGTTCCGAGCGTCGTGCACTATCCGCTGGAGGGCGCGCCCGTGGTGGGCTATGAGGCCATTGAAAGGCTGAAGAGCGATCCGGCGCGCACGGTCTACTCGGCCAAGCGACTGATGGGCCGCGCGCTCGCTGACATTGCGGGCGAGCATCTCACCTATGCCATTGACGAAGCCGCTTCGTCGCAAGTAATCCACTTGGCGCTTGGCATGACGCCGCCCGAAGTAGGTGCCGCCGTCCTGCGCGTGCTGAAGCAAAACGCCGAAGCGCACCTAGGCGAACCGGTGACGCAAGCCGTCATCACCGTGCCCGCTTACTTCAACGATGCCCAGCGCCAGGCGACCAAGGACGCGGGTCGCATCGCGGGCCTTGAAGTGTTGCGCCTCGTCAACGAACCTACTGCGGCCGCGCTCGCCTATGGGCTCGACAAGCGCAAGCAAGGCATCATCGCCGTCTATGACCTGGGCGGCGGCACGTTCGACATCTCGATCCTGAAGCTGCACGAAGGCATCTTCGAAGTGCTCGCCACCAACGGCGACACGCACCTCGGTGGCGACGATATTGACCAGTTGCTGATGCAGGTGGCGCTCGAAGATCTGGCCACCGAATGGGGCCTCGATCTCACTGCCGATCCCAGCGCCTACCAAAGTCTGCGCCAAGCCGTTATCGCTGCCAAGCACGCCTTGAGCACCGCGCCTGCCGTCTCGCTCGAGTTCGCCTGGCTGGGGAAAGAGTATCGTCGCGAACTGACGCGAGAGATCTTCGATCGGCTGATCCTGCCTATTGTCGATCGCACTCTGGGCCCTTGCCGCCGCTGTTTGGCCGATGCCGGCGTCACCGTTGAGCAGATCGACGAAGTGGTGCTGGTGGGCGGCTCGACCCGGATTCCATTGGTTCGTTCGGCCGTCGAGAATCTCTTCCGCAGTCGCCCGCACACGGAACTGAACCCGGACGAAGTGGTGGCTTTGGGTGCTGCCGTGCAAGCCGGCATCCTCGCTGGCGACGTGCAGGACACGTTGCTGCTCGACGTCACGCCGCTCTCCCTGGGCCTCGAGACCATGGGGGGCGTCGTGACCAAGTTGATCCATCGCAACAGCACCATCCCCGCCAGCGCCACCGAGACGTTCACCACCGCCATCGACGGCCAGCGCAACGTGCTCATCCACGCCGTGCAAGGCGAGCGCGAACTCGTGAAGGATTGCCGGTCTCTGGCCCGCTTCGACCTGAAGGACATTCCGCCCATGCCGGCCGGCTTGCCCAAGATCGAGGTCCGCTTTCTGATCGACGCGAACGGCATTCTGAATGTGTCGGCCAAGGAATTGCGCTCCGGCCAGCAGCACTCGATGGAAGTGACCCCGAGCTACGGCCTGACCGACGACCAGGTAGAAGCCATGATCCTCGCCTCGATCGAGCACGCCGAGGACGATTTCCGCGAGCGGCAAGTCCGCGAGGCGCGCGTGGAGGCGGACCAGATCCTGGCCGCCATCGACAAGGCCAAGGCCAACGCCGCCTGGGACGCGCTCACCTCTGAAGAGCGCGCCACGGTCAGCCTCGCCACCAATCAGCTTCTGCTCGCCTACCATGGCGACAACCATGAAGTTATTCTCGCCAAAATCGAAGAATTGAACCAAGCCACGCACCCGTTGGCTGAGACCATGATGAATACCGCCGTCCAAGGCGCACTCAAAGGAACCAAGATATGACCGGACTCTCCTGGGACCACATTGACGACCTCGGCCTCTCGCTCTACGAGGCCCATCCTGACACCGACCCATTGACAGTCCGGTTTACTGACCTCCACAAATGGATCACCGAACTGCCGGACTTTGCCGATGACCCGCTGAAGTCCACCGAAGGCAAGCTCGAGGCGATCCAGATGGCCTGGTACGACGAGTGGAAAGATAACCAATAGTCTCTCGCCGGAGTGCCAGCCTTGCTGCCAGCCTTGCCGCCCGCAAGCCGCGAACGCAGTGAGTGGGTCACAACGCGAGGTCACCCGTGACATACCTTATCAAATTTTCCTGCTACGGAACCCACCTCCACGGCGACTCCAAGGGCTCGTGGAATAATGGCCACTACCAGGAACCCCACGCGGGATTTGCCCGCGCCATGCGCGCCCTCATGGCGCAAGATCCTACGAGCTCTCCACCGTAGCTCGTGCGATGGTCCTGGCGGCAATCGTCGACTTGGCGACGCGCAGAAGTTGGACCTTGCTCGCCACGCACATCCGCCAGACTCAC
>JBBQQS010000303.1:0-6561 GCA_038215525.1 Bryobacterales bacterium | reverse complement strand
TCCGGAGCGCCGCCGCTATCGCTTCCGCCACGGGGGTAAGTGTCACTTCGAACTTACGCTTATCCCGCCACAACCGGCGGGCCAAAGTATCAACCTGCCTTTGCGCGGTTGAGAAGCGTCCATTGGTAACGCTCACCACCGAGCAACCCATTTCCTCGATATCCATCCAAGGCTGCACCGGAAAGATCGAAACGGCCTCCGCTTGGCCACTCTGCTCGAGTTTCTCGGCGGCGGTAACTAATTGGTGCATAGGTCCGCGATAAGTCTGGGAGTTTTCCGCGGGAACGATCAGCGGCAATTTTCGAAATGCCATCTGCGGCTTCACCGATCCATCCATGATCCGCAGCAGTAACCGCGCCGCTTTCTGGCCGGTCTCAAACATATCGATATGCGGATAGGTGTGATAGCCGACAATGGCATTGGCCAGCGCGACCATCCGGCGAGTGACGTTGGCATGCAAATCCAAGGTCAGCACAATGGGCA
This sequence comes from Bryobacterales bacterium, assembly GCA_038215525.1. Taxonomy (GTDB): domain Bacteria; phylum Acidobacteriota; class Terriglobia; order Bryobacterales; family Bryobacteraceae; genus JALHNI01. Next base: position 6,078 of record JBBQQS010000303.1, on the reverse strand, counting down.
CGTCCGGACCCAGCACCGCGCGAGCCACCGTAAGCACATGTCCTTCCACATCGTCCTCGCCCTCAGCCGTCTGCGCGCCATGCATGGCGAGTAACAGGGCGTCGACTCGCGATTCGCGAAGCCGCGCTTCGAACTCACGGGTTAGGCGCAGAAAGTCAGCGCGCACTAGGCGATTGGCGGTTATCGCCCAAGCGGCGCAGATGGGCTCAATAGAGGCGCCGGTAGCTTCGAGAACGTCAAGAAAGCCCCCCATTTCGGTGAGCTTGCCGGCATGGCGCTCGTAAGCCGCAGCGCCAAATACAGGGGAGAAATCGGCATAGCGGGTATGCACGGGAGAGAACGTATTGCTCTCTTGCAGGATGGAAGCGATGGCGATCTTCAAGCCTACCTAAGTTATCAGCTTAGCTACCCTGAAATTCCGGTTGATCGGACGCCAGCGAACGATAGTCCGGCCGATCGGAGATCTTCTGATGACGGAAGCTCCGAATCACTTGGCCGTGATACACCATGAAGACACCCGGCATCTGGAAGATGTCGTCCTGCAGGCCAAACCCCCGTCGCCGCCAAATAGCCACTTGCAGGAAGCGCAGCCACACCAAGGGTCCGAACACGTCCATCAGGCGCCCGCGGCCCAGCCCGAAGGCGCGATACACCACTTGGTTTGGATCCGCCAGCCGCGCCACATCGCTCAACCCCGGAGCCAATCGCCCCATCACTTCCTCTTCACTGGTCAAATGCACTAACAGAATCCGGGTTCCATCCCGCTCAATTTCGGCCCGCACAGCGGCAAGATCGGCCAAGGCTTCGCGGCAGAATGGGCAACCTAGGTGGCGCAGGAAAATCACCATCACGGGCGACAGCCGGGATAGTTCGTCCACGCTGACCCCGAGGCTCGTCCTCGACCGCATAGCGATCCGCTGGATCTCCGGGCAAGCAACCCGCTGCCGCCCCAGAAAGTCCTCCCAAGCCGCGTTAAGTACCATGGAAAAGGGCACCAACCACACCGCATAGCCAAACGTCAAATGCCACCAAGGAAGCAGCAATTCAGGCTGACGCAACGCTGTAACGGCGGATACCGCCAACATCATCACACATACCCCGGCGGAGGCCGCTACCGCAGCCCATTGCCGAACTGGACTCAGGGAAGCCAGGATCAAACCCACGCCCAGTCCGAACGATGTGCCGATTGCGTGCGCTCGCCAAAAATCAGCAGCGCCCAGTCGCGACGACGCATCTAAAGAGAAACTACCGAGAATCCCGGGCAAGGCCCAAATGCAAGCAAAGACCAGTAGGTGGTAACTTGCCGCCAAGCGAAGGGCGAAGGGCATCCAGCGGAATTGAAGATTGGTCGCTTTATTCACTCGTTCACACTGATGCTGATTTTACCCCCAGGACTCGAAAAATGACGGCAAAGCCACCACTGAGTGTCTCTTTTCTTCCTGAGGGGATTCGGATCCCGGAAATCGACCTCTGGCTTGACCCCAGGCAGCCTAAGGCCAACGTCTGGTTCTCCCATGCACATTCGGACCATGCCACTGGAAGACCCGCCCAAGTTTGGGCGACCAGCGCCACCCTGATCCTCTATCGGCTGCGTTGGCCTGACACTACAACTATCGTACAACACTTGGTTCCCATGGCTTTTGGTATCCCCTTCGAATGGCAGGGCGCCCGATTAACCGCTTGGCCGGCCGGACACATCGTGGGCGCCGCACAGTTAGAGATCGAGAAAGAAGGTTACCGCCTCGTCTATACCGGAGACCTGAAGCTGAAGCAGCCGATCTGCGGCCTTTCCACTACAGTCGTAAAATGCGACCGTCTAATCGTCGAGTCCACGTTCGGATTGCCCATCTATCACTTCCTTGACCACGAAGCCGCCCGAACCAGAATTCTCCAATTCGCCCGCGACACGCTAGCCGACGGCGCCACACCGGTCTTTCTGGGATATCCCCTTGGCCGTGGACAGGAGATTGCCCATGTCCTGGCCATGGGCGGTATTCCCACTTCCGTGCATGGAGCCATGCACAAGTTCCTACCCCTCTACGAGCAAGCCGGCTATGCCTTCCCGGGCGTGGAAGCCTACAGCGCCCAAGCTGACCGCGGAAGGGCGCTGGTGGTAACACCCGGCATGCGCGATTATTTGGAGGCTAAGGGTGATCATCGCGTGGCCTACGTCTCTGGCTGGGCCGCCTTGGCCAACGCGCGCACCCGCTCCAGCGCCCAAGAACTGATTCCCTACTCCGACCATGCGGACTTCAGCGAGTTACTTGACCTCGTATCCGCCACCGGTGCCTCGGAGATCGACATTGTCCACGGGTATACCGAGCCGTTTGCCCGCATCCTCCGCGAACGCGGCTTCCACGCGCAAGCTGCCACCACGGAAACCGCCCGCACGGAAGAAGCGGAAGCATGAGCTTTGACCTGCTGGCCGAAGTCTGCGATCGCGTAGCCGCCACGCCGAGCCGCAACCAAAAGGTGCGCCTGCTGGGGGACTACCTCGGCCAGCAAACCGAAACCAATCTGGTGCGCGCCACTCGCTTTCTATGTGCCCAGCCTCTCCCGACGGAAGCCGCCTTCTCGCTGGGCCACGCGGCGCTTCGCGGTGCGCTGATGGAAGCCACCGGCTGGGACCTCGAAACAGTCCGCCTCTGTTATCGCGAAGTCGGCGACACCGGCGAAACCGTGGGCCTCCTCCTGCATAACGCCACCCGCAATCTGCCGCTTACACTGGAGCAAGCCGAGCAAGAGTACTTACAAGTTTTCGCCGGGCGGCGCACGGCCGATCGTGTCGCGCGCCTCGCCGATATCTTCCTCCGCTATCGCCCGCTAAGCCTCAAGTATTTCGTGAAAGTAATTACGGGTAACTTCCGCATCGGCTTGCAGGAGCGTTTGGTGGAAGAAGCGGTGGCCATCGCTACGCAATATTCTCCCGAGGAAATGCGCGAAGCGAATCATAAAGTCGGTCGTTTGCCCGACGTAGCCCGGGCCGCCTACCGTCGCGAGTTACACGCAGTTCAGGCCCGCATCTTCCACCCCATGGAGTTTATGCTCGCCAAGCCGATCGAGCAAGCGCCAGAAATCACCTCGCCCCAGGATTGGTTAGTCGAGGACAAGTACGACGGCATTCGCAGTCAGGTGCATGCGGGTGGCGGAGAGGTGAAGATCTTCTCCCGTGGCCTCGAAGAGATCACCGGCGCATTCCCTGAAATCTGCGCCCTTTTCAGCCAAGTACCGGGGACGCTGGCGCTCGACGGCGAGTTACTCGCTTATCGCGATGGCAAGGCACTCAACTTCACCGTTCTCCAACAGCGCCTCCAAAGAAAGTCAGTGTCTCGGGACTTACAAGCGTCCATCCCCGTCGTGTTCATCGCCTACGATCTGCTTCACTTGAATGGCCAATCCACGGCCGCACTTACGCTCGAAGAACGGCGATCCTTACTGATACAAAGCCTGCCCGAAGGTGGTCTAGTGTCTGCCCAGAAATCCTTGTCAGAGGTGGCCTCGCTGGATGAGGAATTCGCCGCCGCCAGGCTACGCGGTAACGAGGGTCTGCTGCTGAAGCGCCGCGACAGCCGCTACGAGGCCGGCAAGCGTGGAAATACCTGGCTGAAAGTGAAGAAAGTATTCGCCACCTTGGATGTCGTCATCACGGCCGCCGAACAAGGCCATGGCCGGCGCGCCACCATGCTTTCCGACTACACCTTCGGTGTGCGCGATGGCGAAAGATTCCTCAATGTCGGTAAGGCCTACTCCGGGCTCACCGACGACGAAATCCGCCACCTTACTCGTATCCTCCGCGGACTCACTCAGGAACAATATGGGCGGGTAATGTTAGTGCGCCCGGAAGTCGTACTGGAAGTGGCTTTCGATGGCATCCAGAAATCGCCCCGGCACAAAAGTGGCTTCGCCCTTCGTTTCCCGCGCATCTTGCGCTGGCGCACAGATAAATCGGTGGCCGCAATCGACACGCTGGAAACGGTCCAAGCTCTCTACGCGGCCACGCTCGAATGAAGTTACACGCCTCACTCGAGCGCTGGTTCGGCGAACGGTTTCCCAGCGGATTTTCTGCCATCCAAAAGCAAGCTCTGCCATTTACTCTTGGTGGAGAACATACGCTTATCCTGGCACCCACGGGGTCCGGAAAAACTCTTGCCGCATTTCTTTCGGCACTCTCCGAACTGGCCACTTTAGCCACGGAAACCGGCTTGCCGAATGCGGTCTGCGCGGTCTACATCTCGCCCCTCCGCAGTCTCAGCCGGGACATTGAGCGTAACTTACAGCCCCCGCTCGATGCCATCAACGGAAGCTTGCCCTCCGCGCGCCACATAAGGCTCGAAGTGCGAACCGGCGACACCAGTCCGAAGGCCCGGGCGCGCATGCAGCGGCAGCGCCCGCACTTACTGCTTACCACTCCCGAAAGCCTCAGTTCGCTCTTGAGCCAAAGTACCTGGACGGGCGGACTTCGGCCAGCGGTTGTGATCGTCGATGAAATCCACGCCTTCGCCGAATCGAAGCGCGGATCGCTCTTAGCACTTACGCTGGAACGCTTGGAACAACAAGCCCAGCACCGCGTTCAGCGCATCGGCTTATCCGCCACCGCCGCCCCGGTCGAAGCCATTACTCGTTTACTCTGCGGCGCCAGGGCCTGCCGCGTGGCCGCCGTTCCTCTAGCCAAAACTCATCGTTTGCACCTCGCAACCCTGCCCAAGGATCTCGTGCTTCCCGTCGCCGGCTTCAACCCCTATCGCATCGCGGCCGTTGTCGCGGGGCTCGTCGACCAAGCCCAGTGTTCGCTGGTCTTCACCGCCACTCGTTCCGCGGCCGAACGCCTCGGCTTGGCCCTGAAGATCCTCTTGCCGCAACATGACGACCGAATCGATGTCCACCATGCGTCCGTGGATCGCGAAACGCGCTTAACCATCGAAGCCGGTTTAAGTGCCGGCACGATGAAAGCCGTGGTTTGTTCCTCATCTCTCGAACTCGGCGTCGATTTTTCGGCTGTGGACCAGGTGTTACTCATTGGTGCCCCACGGGGAGTCTCCCGCGCCGTGCAGCGCTTGGGGCGAGCCGGCCATCGCGTCGATGGCATCGCTACCGGATCCCTCGTGCCCCTGAGTCTGCCGGACTTACTCCAATGTGTCGCCCTTCGCGAAGCCGCCCGCGCCGGTCGCCTGGACTTACTCCGCCCCACCGAAGCTCCGCTCGATGTGCTGGCCCAGGTATTACTTGGGATGAGCATTGAGCGCGAGTATATGCTCGACGAAGCCTTTAATTTAGTAAACAAAGCCGGCCCCTACCAAAACCTCACGCGTGCCGACTTTGATGCCGTCATCGAGTATCTCGCCGGCGGAGGGAAAGTATTGGGTCCCTATGGCTCTTACGGTAAGATCCTCATCCAAGCAGGCCGTATGAAAGTAGCCTCACGCAAAGTGGCTCAAGGTTACTATCTCAACATCGGTACTATCTCCGACGAATATCAGGTCCAGGTAATGGCCCGTGGCAATCGTCGCCTCGGCAGCGTCGAGGAGAGCTTTCTTACTTCACTGCAGCCCGGCGAGGCCTTCGTGATGGGCGGACGTTCGGTTCGCGTGAAACGGCTTCATCAAAACACCGCCATGGTAGAACCGGCGGAAGGCGAAAGGGTAAAGACACCGCGCTGGATGGGCGGGCGGATGTCTCTAAGCGCGGGGTTAGCCCAGGAAGAATTACGCTTACGCCGCGGGCTGCGTGAAGCCGAGGACGTAGCCACCTATTTGGTGCGTACCTTTCGCGTGCCGAAACCGCTGGCCCATCGCTTGGCGGTATACGTCGACCGGCAGCGGCAGGCTTCCGCGATCCCCGTAGACTGCCCAGTTCAACTTGAGCGTCTAAGGCAGGGACGATCCTTGTTACTCCTATTTCATGTAGTGGCCGGACGCGCCGTCAATCGGTCGTTAGCTTGGGTGGTGGGCCATCGACTCAGCGCAAGCTTCGGCGAACGTGGCGGTAGCGTGGTGGCTAATTTCGACGATCATAGCTTCTTGCTCTCTGTCGATGCCCGCTGCTCTCCGGCCGATCAACCACTCCGCGAGGCTTTCTCGC
>JBBQQS010000302.1:0-6562 GCA_038215525.1 Bryobacterales bacterium | reverse complement strand
AGAACGCTCATCAACTCGCTCGCCGTGTGCTTGCCGCCCGCCAGCGAAGTGAAGTAGTCCAGGTTCTCAAGGCCGGTCAGGTTCTTGTAAAGCATCACCTGCTCCGGGATGTAGGCCAGGAGCTTTTTTGACGCCAAGGGCTCTTGGGCCACGTCCAGGCCGCCAATGGTGGCGCGGCCTGCCGAAGGCTGAATGAAGTTCAGAAACAGGTTGATGGTCGTCGTTTTGCCGGCACCGTTGGCGCCCAACAGGCAAAAGATCTCGCCCGCCTGGATCTGCAAGTCCAAGGGATGGAGGGCCACTTTGCCCGCGTAAGATTTCGAAAGGCCGGTGGCGATGAGCATAAGGGTATTTCAGATGATAATCATTTCTCAATGGATTTCGCAACTTGATTTAAGAAAAAGATTTTTTCATCCTGCGCCCTTGCATTATCAAATAGTATCAGATTATCATTATCGACATGAAAACCTTCCTGCTCTTTGCGGCCCTGGGTTCGCTCTGCGCCAGCTTCGCGCAAAATGTGAATGGAATCGTCGCGGGTTCCGTGCTCGACCCCGCCGGTGCCGTGGTGCCGAATGTCCGGATTCGTGCCCTGTTGCCGGAGCGGAAAAGCTCCCGTGAAACCACGACCAACGACGCCGGGTACTACCGGTTCACGGGGCTTACGCCGGGGCGCTACGACCTGATCGTGAACGCGCCAGGCTTTGCCACCCACGAGCGCACGGGCCTCGAGGTCTCGGTGGGCGCGCCTCTACAAGTCGACATCCGGCTCACCTTATCGAACGTGTCGGATACGGTGTCGGTGAGCGAATCGATTGACGACCTCGCGCGCGCCGTCACTTCGGCGACGCGCGGGGCTCTCTTTAACGAAGAGGCCTTGCAGAACATTCCGGCGATTGCGGGCCGAACCAACCGGAACTATTCGAGCCAAGTCTTTCTGCTGCCCGGCACCAACGTGAGCCGCACGCCACATGCACCGTTCTCGATCAACGGCAGCCGCGGCCAGGGCATGACCAACGTGATGGTGGATGGCGCGGACTTCAATAATCCCAACAGCGGATCGCTTCTGGGCGCCAACTTTACGGAGCAACCGGTCAGCCAGGAAGCGCTCCAGACGGTGGAAGTGCAAACCTCGAATTTCAAAGCCGAGTACGGCCGCGCGGGCGGCGGTACCATCAACCTGATTACTGCCAGCGGGGGCAACCAATTCCATGGCCGCTTCTATGAGTTCTTCCGCAACGATGCCCTCGATGCGCGCAACACCCTGAACGCCGAACGCCCCACGCTGCGGCAGAATCAATTCGGCGGCTTGCTATCGGGGCCCATCGTCCGCAACCGCCTCTTTTTCGCCGCCAACGGGGAATGGATGCTGCAACGGGCCGCAAACTCGGCGATACCGCAGGCCACTTTCTCTTTGGCGGAACGCGAACGCGCCGTGCCGGCGATGCGGGCGCTGCTCGGAAACTATCCCCTGCCGAATGCCACTTCGGCGGCCAATGTACCGCTGTTCGACCCGGGCCGCATACCCGAGGTCCTCACGGGACGAACCTGGTTCGGCAAGGTGGACTGGGTGGCTTCGGCCAAGCACCAACTCGGCTACCGCTATACGCACGTCGAGAGTCTACGCCGTGCGGTGAATCTCTTCGCCACGGGTTCGGCCGGCTGGAACGAGGTCTACAGCCACACCTTCAATGCCACCTCCGCTTTGACGCCCAATACGGTGAACGAAGCGCGCGCCTACTACACCAGCTACAACATTCCGCTTTGGCCGATGACCCGTTTCCTGGGTGACCCGGCCGTCAACGGCACCATTGGCTTGCTCAGTGCCACCGGCGCGGCTTCCCTGGGCACGATCTTCCGCGATGACTCGCGCACCCACAACTACCAGGTGCAAAATGACCTTTCACTCACCCGCGGCCGTCATGGCATCAAGCTGGGCGTCATTGCTCGCCGCGTGCTGATCGCCACTACCGCCCGGTCCTTGGGCGATGGGCAATTGATCTTCGATAGCCGGGAGCTTTTCCTGCAAGGACGTCCGCGCACCTACACGCGGGTCCTCGGCGATACCCGGCTCGACCAGCAACAGTGGGAAGTGGGTTTCTATGGCCAAACCGACTACCGCGTTCGCCAAAACCTTACCCTCAACTTGGGAGCCCGCGCCGAGCATTACGGCGCGCCGGCCGATCGATTTGGGCGGTTGACGCCCAACTACGGTACCGGCATGAGCCTCGCTCCCCGCTTCGGCTTCGCTTACACGCCGGGCACGCAGCAATCGCTGGTCCTCCGCGGCGGCTACGGCCTATTCATCGCTCCGCTGGCCGCGCGCTACGTCGGCCTCACCCGCCTCTCGCCGCCTCGGGTTCGCACGGTGATCGCGCTCAATCCGGTAATCGGCGATTTGCTTGGCGGGCCGCTGGTGGATTCCACGAATCTCACGCTGACTGATCCGAATCTGCGGCAGCCCTACGTCCAGCAATGGAACCTCACCACCGACTACCGGCTGCCCGGCACCAAACTGGTCGCCTCCCTGGGCTATGTCGGTACTCGTGGTGTCGCATTGCCGATGACCCGCCTGCCCAACGGCGGCGACCGGTTAGCGCAAAACCTGCGGCCCAATCCCGCAGTCGGCGTGGTCTCCTTGCTGGAGACCGCCGCCGTCTCCTCCTACCATGCCCTCCAGTTTTCGCTCAACGGCCAACTCAGCCGCCAACTCACGCTGCGCACGGCCTACACCTGGTCCCGCTCGATCGACGATGTCAGCCGCGATACGGTGAACATCATCTCCCAAAACAATCGGCTCCTGGATCGCGCCGTTTCGGACTTTCACCTCTCGCACAACTTCACGACGGCCCTGGTCTACGTCCTGCCCGGCGCGGCTTCGGGCAGCAAGACGCGAACCCTGCTGGGCGGCTGGCAAATCTCCCCCGTTCTCCAGTGGCGTTCGGGGTTCCCCTATTCGATCCTGTCGGGCGGCGACACTCCCGAGGGCCTGCGCCTGAACCGGGTGAACGATATCGCTGGGACGCTCCTACGCGGCCAGGAAGGCGTCTTCGGCCTATTGCCCGGCAACGGACTCACCCTCGCCCAGGTCCGCCAGCAGATCACGCCGGCCCCCAATACCTTCGGCACCCTCGGCCGCAACACCGAGCGCGCCATGCCCTTCTTCGATCTCAGCGCCGGACTCCAGAAGTCCTTCCGGCTTACCGAGCGCTTCGGGCTCGAAACTCGCATGGAAGCCTTCAACCTTCTCAATCGAGTGAACTACGAGACCTACTCCGGTAACCTGCTCGATCCCCGCTTTGGCCAAGCGACGTCGGCCTTTCCGGCCAGACAGATTCAGATCATGTTCCGCTTGAAATTCTGAGGTGCTGGGGTAAGCCTCCTCAAGCCAAAGCTGGTTGAAGCGCCCACAAGCCGGGACACCCCGGCCGGGAGCCCGGCTTAGTAAGCAACGTGGTCTCGATGTTCGCGCACGCATTGAGGCTTAGAGCAGACTAGTGTAGTGCGGCAAGCTGATGGAACGGATGGGGCTCCGGAGTGGAACCCATATATAAGCACAGGCGCTTTCGATAGCTTCGAGTGATTTCGATTGCTTCGATTGTGTTAAGATGAGGTCAGGAGCGGAACTACCAATGGCACAAGGAACTCTCGTACCAACGTTGCCGTCTGAGGCCGAGGCGATCCTCGCGAAAGAAACCAGCCGGGTTCTCGCCGCGCGACCTCAAACAGCCGACCCGCTTCAACTCCGAATGCTCGACGATCCCGGGGCGGGGACGGTAAAACTTCCGGCCTCCGCTGTGCGGATGCTGATCCATATTTTGGAGGAGATGGCCCGCGGCAACGCCGTGACCCTCATCCCCGTCCACGCGGAACTCACCACGCAGGAAGCGGCGGACATGCTGAACATCTCGCGACCATCGCTGATCCAAATACTCGACGAGGGCAAAATCGAATATCGGCGCGTGGGCACGCATCGCCGAGTGCGCTTTGAGGCGTTGATGGCCTACAAACGCCGAGCCGACGCTGAGCGTCGGGCCGTCCTCGCGGAACTGGCAGCCTATGATCAGGAAATCGGGTTGTAAATCCTATGGCCGCGTTCACCGCATTCTACGATGCGAACGTGCTGTATCCGGCGGAACTGCGGAACCTGCTCATGCACCTCGCGCTCACCGGATTGTTCCGGGCGAAGTGGTCGGCGGACGTTCATGAAGAGTGGATCTCCAGCCTTCTTCAAAACCGCCCTGACCTCACACGAGAGAAGCTAGAACGAACGCGCCAGTTGATGGACCAGCACGCCACCGACGCACTTATTACCGGCTACCAGGATTTGATCCCCGGCTTGCAACTTCCCGATCCGAACGATAGGCATGTCCTCGCAGCCGCGATTCGTGGCCATGCGGACATCATCGTCACGATGAATCTGCGCGACTTTCCTTCAGAGATCCTCGGTCCGTTCGGGATTGACGCGCAACACCCTGATGAATTCGTCCTTCACCTACTGGACCTGGAGCCAGGAGCCGTGGTGTCAGCTGCGCAGAATCATCGACTCAGCCTAAAGAACCCGCCCAAAACCGCAACCGAATACCTGGCGACGCTTGAGCGGCAAGGTCTGACACAAACGGTCTCGGTCCTTCGCGAGTACATGCTCTGAAGGATTAGACAAAACCGTACCACCCCGTTGGAGTGCACCCCAAAGTTGAGACGAGTAAACTGGGACCGCCAGGGGGACAGACTGCTAGGGACCGCCAGGGGGACAGACTGCTATGACACCACGTCACCCGCAAAGGGAGGAGGGGATGGCCCGCAAAAGATTCGCAAAAAATACGAGAGGAATGGCGATGGAAAACCACTTAGTAGTAGATGCCAAGAAATCAAGGCTATGTGTGGCCTGGATATGCGTATCACGTGACGCAACGGGGGACGAATCGGCAGGATGTGTTCCGCCAGATCGGTGATCGTGAAGTGTACTTGGACCTGGTGCGTGACCAGAAGCAAGATGCGGGCGTCAGAATTCTGACGTACAGCTTAATGACGAATCACGTGCACTGGGTGATGATCCCGGAGCGGGGAGATTCGCTGGCGGTCCTGTTCCGGCGAGTGCACGGGCGGTATGCGCAATATTTCAACGCGCGATACCGGCGCAGCGGGCACCTCTGGCAGGGGCGGTTCTTTTCATGCCCACTGTCGCCTAACCATTTGGAGGTGGCTCTGCGGTATGTCGAGTGCAACGCGGTTCGTGCTGGCATGGTGTTGAAACCAGAGGAGTACCGGTGGTCGGCGGCGAAGGCGCATCTGGCTGGGCTGGCTGACGAAGAGGACTTGCTCGATTTTGAGTATTGGCGGCAGTACGGCGGCCGGGAGGGCTGGGCGGCCCTCTTGTCCCGGAACCATCCTGAGGTGCTGACGCATCTGTTGCGGCGTTGCAGTTACGCGGAGCGGCCGTTTGGGCCAGAGTCTTTTGTCGCGGAGTTTGAGGCGAAACTGGGCCGACGTTGGAAGCGGTGGCCATTCGAAAAGGAATTGATGGACACGCTTTTGACCCTCGGCTTGGAGCAAATCACGCCGAAATCTGCTTCCGCATCCTGATTTCCTACGTTGGGTACGGTTGGCTCCGTCCCCGGACGAACTGGTACAGTGGTGTCTTAGCAGCGTGACCCTAATTACGATTCTTAGCAAGGTGACCCTAATTACGATTCTAATTACGATTTCAGTGCGTCGCATGTTGTCAAGAAACTATTGAAACCAGGGAGATATTCCAGCCAACAGGTCGAGATCGGGATACGAGGGTCCTTGACACCGATCTCGGACACCGATCTCTTTGACACCGATCTCGCTATCTGCCGTTTGGATCAAACATTTCGATTCGATAACTCCAGCGTCGGCGACTAAAACGGTCACTTCTGCGAAATTGGCGGCTGCTACACTAGGCTGTCGTTCCAGCATCTTCCTGATCTTAAAGACCACATGAACATGAGACCGAATCGTCGTAGCTTCCTGGAGTATTTCGCTGGGCTCGGATTGCCTGCAACGCTGTTTCCTGGTTTGCTCCGGGCGCAATGGAACGAGCAAAAAGAGCCCCGGATTACGAAGGAAATCCTGCGGAGCGCCGCTGGGGTTGCCGGACTGACTTTCACGGAACCCGAACTTGAGGCGATGCTTGCGGGAGTGAATCAGAACCTCTCGCGTTATGAGGAACTGCGGCGCATCCCGTTAGACAATAGTGTCGCGCCGCCATTCTACTTCAACCCCTTGTTGCCGGGAATGAGTGTCGATCGCGCGACGCAGCCATTCCGTGCCAGCAGGCCGCGCCGAATAACGCGGCTACGCACGGCGGAGGAGACTGCATTTCTTCCGGTTACGCATTTGGCTGGACTCATACGAACGAAACAGGTCACCTCTGTCGAGCTCACCGAGATGTATCTGGAGCGGCTGAAGCGGTACGGCCCAACCTTGAACTGCGTTGTCACCTTAACTGAAGAACGTGGGCGGCGGCAGGCGCGAGAGGCAGACAAGGAAATTGCGGCAGGGCGGTATCGTGGGCCGTTGCACGGCATCCCCTGGG
>JBBQQS010000301.1:0-6569 GCA_038215525.1 Bryobacterales bacterium | reverse complement strand
CGATGCGATATTCCAACTGTCCGCTTCCGGTCAGAAAATCCTCCATTTCAGCCAAAGTCAGTTGTTCGATGTTCTGCATGCTGATGTTCATTCACCCGCAGCATGTCTCACCTTCGGTCAGGCTCATCCCGTATTGGCATCACATTCTCGTTTCAGGCTCACCCCGCATTGGAATCGACCATCCGCTTCAGGCTCATCCTGCATTGGACAACTCTGGCAGTTTCCAATTCGCGGCTGGGGTCTTGTCGGCGAGCGGTCGCCGGTCGAAGAAGGCGCCTGAGGCGAGAATCGCACCCGTCAGGCGGCCTCAAGATCGAGGCGCACACGGGCGCCCCAGTGCGGTGCAGATTCGCCAGTGGTTCCTCGGGTTCCCGGTTGGGCCACCCCGGTACGCCCGGGGCGTGGATGCGTATCTTTTTGGCGGGGTAGGTGAGTGGTTTGCGTGTTGCGAGCAGGCTAGGCTTTGGTGACAAGTGACCGGCGGATCCGCGGCGGCTGACGCGGGAGCTTCGCTTGGTTACGGTTTAGAGCGCTCTGAGGGAACGACCGAACCGTCCACCAAACCACGCGGAAGTGCCTGAAAGGTCTACACTAGAGAGACAAGTTCCCTCGAAACCAGTTCTCTAGAAACCATGGATTTTTACCAGCAAACTCTCTTCAAGCTCAAGCAATACTGGGCGGACCGCGGCGCCATTATTCAGGAGCCTTATGATATGGAAGTTGGCGCGGGCACGATGTGTCCCGAGACCTTTCTGCGCGTACTAGGACCCGACCCGTACCGGGTAGCCTACGTGCAGCCCAGCCGCCGGCCCGCCGATGGCCGCTACGGCGAGAATCCCAACCGCCTCTACAAGCACTCGCAGTTACAGGTGATCCTGAAGCCGACGCCGGCCGATGTGATTGACCAATACCTGGGCTCGCTCGAAGCCATTGGCATCGATCTGACGAAGCACGACATCAAGTTCGAAGAGGACAACTGGGAGTCGCCGACGTTGGGTGCCTGGGGTATCGGCTGGCAGGTGATGCTGGATGGCCTGGAAATTACGCAGTTCACTTACTTCCAGCAGTGCGGCGGCATTGACCTGGACCTGGTGCCGGCCGAGATCACTTACGGGCTCGAACGGCTGACGGCTTTCCTCCAGAATAAAGAGAGCGTTTACGACATCGATTGGGCGCCAGGATTCACTTATCGCGATGTCCGGTTCCGCGATGAGCAACAGGGTTCGGTTTACAACTTCGAAAAAGCGAACGTGCCGCGGCTGTGGAAACTGCTCGACCTCTATGAGGAGGAAGCGGTGATGTTGATGACCGAGTTTAAGACTTTGGAGGACCCAGCCGAAATTGCGCGCTTTCCGTTGTTGGCCACTTATGAGTATGTGCTGAAGTGCTCTAATACCTTTAACTTACTGGACGCGCGCGGCGCGATTTCGGTGACGGAACGGGTGGGCGTGATTCAGCGGATCCGCAAGCTGGCGGTAGGTTTGGCGGGCCTGTGGATGCAGCAGCAGTATCCTTCTACCGTGGAGGCTGCATAACATGGATTTCCTCTTAGAAATCGGCTCCGAAGAGATTCCCGATTGGATGATTGACCCGGCTGTGGCGCATATGGAAGCCAAGCTGAATGAATTGATTGCGCCGTTAGGTGGCAAAGTAACTTCAGCGCTCGCCACACCGCGGCGGTTGGCGTTTCAGGCGACGGATTTGCAGGCGCAGCAGGCGGATAGCGAAGAGTTAGTCACCGGCCCGCCCAAGGCCGCCAATGAACAGGCCATTGCGGGATTTGCGCGCAAGCAAGGCATTGAGCGTGACTTACTCAAAGTAGTCACCACCGCGCGCGGCGAGTTCTTTGGCTATACGAAGCAGGTGAAGGGGCAAGCGGCGGTGGACTTACTCAGCGCCGCACTGCCGGGCTTGATTCTGGGCATTCCTTGGCCCAAGGCGATGTACTGGACGGGCAAGGGTGGTCCGCGATTCATTAGGCCGATCCGGTGGCTGGTGTGTTTGTTGGGCGACAGCGTCGTGCCCTTCGAAGTGGCCGGTGTGGCGACGGGCAACGTGACGAATGGCCATCGCAAGCTGGGGGCGAAGAACTTCCCGGTGACGATCGACAACTATGCGCAGGAGTTGGCGAAGAACTTCGTCATCCTGTCGAGCGCAGAACGCCAGCGGAAGATCCGCGGCGAGATCGTGAGCCTGATTGCCAAGAAGGGCCTCAAGGTAAAGACCGACGCGGCGCTTGAGCATACGCTCACCTACATCACCGAGTTCCCAACCGCCATCCTGGGCGAGTTCGACCCGTCGTATCTCGCGCTGCCCGCCGAAGTGCTCGTTACCGTGATGCGCTTCCACCAGAAGTACTTTTCGGTGGAGACCAACGACGGCAAGCTGTCGCCGCACTTTATCGCGGTAATGAACATTAGCGCCGATCCCGAAGGCTTGGTGAAGCACGGCAATGAGCGCGTGCTGAGGGCGCGGTTCAACGACGCGAGGTTCTTCTACGATACTGACCAGAAGCGGTCGCTCGCCGAGCGCGTAGATGACTTAGCCAAGGTGACCTTCCAGGCGCAACTGGGCAGTTACCTCGACAAGACCCATCGCGTGATGGCGTTGCTGAAGGAACTGGGCGCGCCGGAAGCCGCCGTCGACGCCGCACGGATCGCCAAGGTCGATCTGACTACAGACATGGTGAAGGAGTTCACCGAACTGCAAGGCCAGATCGGCGGCATCTACGCGCGGGCGCAGGGGCATCCGGAGGCGGTGGCGCAGGCGGTCTACGACCAGTACAAGCCGATGAGCATGGAGGACTCGATTCCTTCCACCGTCGAGGGCCAGTATCTGAGCTTGGCCGACAAGGTGGACACCTTGCGTGGCTGCTTTGGCTTGGGGCTGATTCCGAAAGGCTCGTCCGATCCGCTGGCCTTGCGTCGCGCGGCGCAGGGGATCGTCAAAATTCTGGTGGAAGGGCAATTGAAGCTGACCATCCACCAATTGACTGGCGGAGATGCGCAGCTTGAGAAGTTCTTCGCCGACCGCGTGGGCTACTATTTCCGCGAGATCCGCGGCTTCGCTTACGACGAAGTGGCGGCCGTGATGGCGGCGGGGTGGCCGGATCTAAAGGACGCGTTGGCGCGCCTGGAAGCAGTAAAGAGCGTCCGCCAAGGCGCGGACTTTGAGCCGTTGGCCGCGGCCTTCAAACGCATCAAGAACATCCTGACGCAAGCCAAGTTTACCGAAGACGGCGTGGTGGATGCGGGCAAGTTGGAGCCCGGCGCCGAAGCTGATTTGGCGGCCGAATTCAGGCGAGTGAAGGCGGCCATCGGCACCGATTATGTGGCGGCGATGGGCGCGATTGCGTCGTTGCGGCCGGCGGTCGATACCTTTTTCAATGGCGTGATGGTGAACGTAGAAGATGCGGCCATTAGGCGGAATCGGTTAACCTTACTGAGGAGCCTGCTCACGGAGTTTTCTACCCTGGCAGACTTTTCAGAAATTGTGACCAAATCCTAGGATCCCCTCCCTAACGGTCGGGGTTCGTTTTTGGGCCGAACCCCAACCTTAAGGAAGGGGACAACCAAGTTTCTTAGTAGTCATTAGTTTGAAAGGACGTTGAATGAAGAAGTTCGTTTACTCCTTCGGCGGTGGAACCGCCGATGGCGACAGTAGCATGAAGGATACGCTGGGCGGCAAGGGCGCTGGCTTGGCGGAGATGTGCAAGGCCGGCATTCCCTGCCCCGCCGGTTTCACCATTGCCACGCAAGTGTGCAACATCTACTTCGAGAATAAGAACTCGGTGCCGGACGCGATCAATCAAGAGATCCTCGTCGCGCTGAAGAAGCTCGAAAAGGAGATGGGTCAGAAGCTGGGCGACCCCAAGAACCCGCTGCTGTTGAGCGTCCGCTCCGGCGCGAAGTTCTCGATGCCCGGCATGATGAACACCATCCTGAACCTGGGCATGAACGACGTTACCAGCGAAGGCATGGCTAAGAAGACGGGCAATGCCCGCTTCGCTTATGATTGCTATCGCCGTTTCATCCAAATGTTCGGCCAAGTGGCGATGGACATCGATATGGAGCACTTCGACCATGCCTTCGATGCCCAAAAAGCCAAGCGCAAGATCAAGACCGATGCCGACCTGACCGCCGACGACTTGAAGGCGATCATCGCGGATTACAAGAAGATCGTGAAGAAGTACGCGAAGCGCGACTTCCCGCAAGATCCCATTGAGCAGCTCACCATGTCTCGCGATGCCGTGTTCCGCAGCTGGTGGAACCCCAAGGCCAATTACTATCGCAAGATGGAAAAGATCCCGGACGAAATTGGCACCGCTGCCAGCGTCCAGGCCATGGTGTTCGGCAACATGGGCCCCACTTCGGCCACCGGCGTCGGCTTCACGCGCGACCCTGGCAATGGCGAGAACGTCTTCTACGGCGAGTTCCTGATGAACGCCCAGGGCGAGGATGTCGTCGCCGGTATCCGTACGCCGGAACCGATCGCGGACCTCGAAAAGGAATTGCCCGAAGCCTACGCGCAACTCAAAAGCATCACCGGCAGTCTCGAAAAACATTACCGGGACATGCAGGATTTCGAGTTCACCATCCAAGAGGGTAAGCTCTACATGCTGCAAACCCGCAATGGCAAGCGCACCGGCCCCGCCGCCGTCCGCCTGGCCATTGAGATGGCGAACGAAGGCCTGATCACGCGCGAAGAAGCGATCATGCGCGTGGCCCCTTCGCAGCTCGATCAGTTGCTGCACCCGGTCTTCGACGCGGCCAGCCTCAAGACCCTGAAGCCGCTCACCGTGGGCATTGACGCTTCGCCAGGCGCCGCCGTCGGACGTGCGGCGTTCTCAGCCGAAGACGCGGTCATCCTGTCGGCGAAGTCGCCGGTGATTTTGGTCCGCAAAGAGACCACGCCTGACGACATCCACGGCATGGACGTGGCACGCGGCATCTTAACCGCCATCGGCGGCAAGAGCTCGCACGCCGCTGTCGTGGCTCGTGGCATGGGCCGCCCCTGCATCGTGGGCGCCGGCGCCCTGCAGATCGACGAAAAGAAGAAGACCGCCACCTGCAAGGGCGTCACCATCAAGGAAGGCGATTGGCTTTCCATGGACGGCACCACGGGTGCGGTTTATCTTGGTCAAGCGTCTACCAAGGACCCCGATGTGCGTTCTGGTTACCTCGCGACGTTTATGCAGTGGAGCGATGAGTTCCGCGGCTCGTTCGGCGTGCGCGCCAATGCCGACATTCCGCGCGACGCCAAGGTCGCCCGCTCGTTCGGCGCCGAAGGCATCGGCCTTTGTCGCACGGAGCACATGTTCTTCGAAGCCGATCGTTTGCCTTTCGTTCAGGCCATGATTTTGGCTCGTGATTTGAAGACCCGCAAAGCCGCTTTGGCCAAGTTGCTACCCATGCAGCGCAAGGACTTTGCCGGCCTCTTCGAAGCCATGGAAGGCTTCCCGGTCGTCATCCGCACGCTCGATCCGCCGCTGCATGAGTTCCTGCCCAAGCGCGAGAACCTCATGGTGGATCTCGCCCGCCTGCCGTACGCCGATGCCAAAGCCAAGAAGGAAATGTCGAAGGCTTACTCGATCCCGGTCGGTGAGCTCAAGAAGAAGCTGCCCGAGTTGCTGCACCGCGTGGAAGAGCTGCATGAGTTCAACCCGATGTTGGGCCATCGCGGCTGCCGTCTCGGCATCGTCTATCCCGAGATCACCGAAATGCAGGCCCGTGCCATCTTCGAAGCTGCCGTCCAGGTGGCCAAGAAGGGCAAAAAGGTCATCCCCGAAGTGATGATCCCGCTGGTAGGCTCGGCCCGCGAGCTCGAACTCCAGAAGGAGATCGTCGAGGGCGTGGCCAAGGAAGTGCTCGGCAAGGCCGGCATGGCCGACCTCAAGTACCTCATCGGCACCATGATCGAAGTACCTCGCGCCGCCTTAACGGCCGACAAGATTGCGGAGTACGCCGAGTTCTTCAGCTTCGGCACCAACGACTTGACGCAGACCACGTTCGGCCTCTCCCGCGACGATTATACGAAGTTCTCGAAGTTCTATGAAGATGTCAAAATCTTCAAGAGCGACCCCTTCGGCGCGCTGGACCAGGAAGGCGTGGGCATGTTGATCGAGATGGCCATCGCCAAGGGCCGCCAGCAACGCCCGGGCATGGAAATCGGCATCTGCGGTGAGCACGGAGGCGAGCCGTCGTCGGTGGAGTTCTGCTACCGCGTGGGCATGGACTATGTGTCCTGCTCGCCCTACCGGGTGCCGATCGCTCGCCTGGCGGCGGCCCAAGCGGCCATCGCCAAGAAGAGCGGCGACCAGGGTCAAACGAACCGCACGGCTTAGGCTGGGATTCGCGCAATCAGAAGGGCGGCCCTCTTAGTGGGGGGCCGCCCTTTTCCTCTTCTAGCCCACAACGTGAGCTGTGGGCTTGCCAGTGGCGAGGAGGAACGACACCATCCCACACCACCCACAGCTTACGCTGCGGGCTAGCGGCTATTGCGCAGTAGGCGCAAGAGGCGATGGATGCCGAAGGCTCCGGCGACACTCGTGAGCCCGATCAGGGCTTGGG
>JBBQQS010000300.1:0-6591 GCA_038215525.1 Bryobacterales bacterium | reverse complement strand
GACGGGGTGCAGACGGGTTTCGATTGCGCTCTTACCCGGGCCGTCTCTCGGGCGACACGAATCCCGGTGATTGCCTCGGGTGGCGCGGGCAAGCCCGAGCACTTTGAAGCAGTACTCACCGATGGTGAAGCGGATGCGGCGTTGGCGGCTTCTATTTTCCACTACGGCACTTACACCGTGAATGATTTGAAACAGTATCTGGACCGGCGCGGAATTCCCGTGCGGGTGACGGGTTGAAGGAGCGAGACTTTTGATTATTCCCTGCATTGATCTGATGGGTGGCAAGGTAGTGCAACTGGTGCGCGGCCAGAAGAAGGCCTTGGAAGTCGATTCCGTCGATGAAATGATCGAGCGCTTCCACGGGTTTCCGGAGTTACAGGTAATTGACTTGGACGCGGCGATCGGCACCGGCGCGAACGACGACTTAGTGTCTCATGTCGCCACTCGCGTGCCATCACGGATCGGCGGAGGGGTCCGCACGGTAGATCGCTTCGCGAAGTTAATCTCGCAAGGTGCCAGCCGGGTAATCGTGGGCACCGCCGCCTTTACCGGGAATGGGATCAACCACGCGTTTCTTGAGCAGTTGGATCCCGTGCGCACGCTGATCGCCTTGGATACCCTGGAAGGGCAAATCACCGTGAAGGGCTGGAGAGAAAGCCTAAACTTGACGGCGGAAGCGGTAATTCGAGAGTTAGAGCCCTACGCCCATGGTTTTCTCTGCACTTACGTCGACAAAGAAGGCATGATGCAGGGGACGGACTTGGCATGGTATCGACGCTTACGCGACGCCACCGCCCACGAGATTACCGCGGCCGGAGGCATCTCCAGTTATGAGGAGATTGCCACGCTGACGGGGTGGGGCATCCACTGTGCGTTGGGCATGTCGATTTACACAGGGCATTTGTCGTTAGATGAATTGCGCCGGTTGCAGGCGCAAGAAAACTAACGCGCGGCTTCATCGTAAACGGCCTTGGCGAGGCGGGCGATGACCGATTCGATCACCTCCGGGGCGGCCTTGGCGTCCGTGACGAAGATAGCCAGCGCGAGACGCTTACCGTTGGGCAAAGTGATTATGCCAATATCATCGGTGGCCTCGGTGACGCCGGCATGATTCCCGGAACTGCCGGTCTTGTGGGTGACGACGGCAGTGGCGGGGAGCAAGCCTTTGATGCGCTTCGGTCCGGTGGGGGACTCCGTCATCCACTGTTGAAGCAATTCGGTATGTTCGACATTCAACGGCGAGCGATCATGTAAACGGCGGAGTAACTTGACGGCGGCACGAGGCTCGAAGGTATTCCGGTATTGGGCTTGGGAATCCCGGTGCAAGGTGGCTTCGCCATCGCGGAGGACAAAGCCTCGGATGCCAAGCGAGTGGAGGTAAGCCGTCACGCGGGCGGGGCCGCCCAGGATACGTAGAAGAACTTCGGAGGCCGCATTGTCACTGAGCGAGACGGCCAAGCGCATGAGTTCGCGCAAACGGACGTCGACATTGGCGTTCGGATATTGGTCCTGTAAAGGGCTGTAAGTAGTCGGCAGGATCCGATCGCTGGGCAAAAAACGGATCGGTTGATCCAGTTGGAACTCGCCCTGTTCGATACGGCGCATGGTCGCCAGGACGAGCGGAAACTTGAAGACGGACTGCATTGGCGGCCGCCCGTCGGCGCGCAGGTTGCAATCCAGGCGCACCTTGGGCAGGCCACAGGCCATCGATACTTGGCCCTGCGCCTCCGCGGCAATGGCGGCTAGGCGGGCCGACAAGTCGGATGCAGCGAGGAAGAATAGCGGTAAAGAAATGAGCAGCACTTATTAAGGTTATCGTGCATCTGGCGGCTGGTACCGGGGCCGGTAGCGCCGGAATAGAGCGGCCCGGCGAGACCGTCGATTGGGCAGGGTAAGCTGAAGAAGTGAAAAGTTTGCACTATTACGCCCTGATCCTCGCCGGCGGACGCGGCACTCGGTTCTGGCCGCGGAGCCGGAAAGCCCATTCTAAGCAAGTGCTCAGCTTTACCGGCGACCGGACGCTGATCCAGCAGACCGTGGACCGGCTACTCGACGTGTTGCCCGCAGAACGAATCTTCGTCCTGACGAACCCTAGTCTGCGTGCCGAGATTGTGAAGCAGTTACCGGGAGTGCCGAAGAGCCAGATTCTGGCCGAGCCCGCGCAGCGGAATACGGCCCCGGCGATCGGGCTGGCCGCGCATCTGATCGCGCAACTGGACCCGGAGGCCGTGATGGGTGTCTTTCTGGCCGACCATGTGATCACCAAGCCAAAGCGCTTCCTGAAGTTTGTGCGCGCGGCCTACACGGGCGCCGCGAAGGGGCAGATGGTTGTGCTGGGGATTCAAGCGCGTTGGGCCGAAACCGGTTATGGCTACGTGGAGTTCCCGGCCGGCTTTACCGCGGGCGGCACCACGCCACTTGAGGTGCTAAGCTTCCGCGAAAAGCCAAAACTGGAAGACGCCGAGGAGTACCTGGCCTCCGGGCGCTTCTGCTGGAACGCGGGCATGTTCTTCTGGAAGACTTCGGTGTTTGGCGAGGCGCTGCGCCAATTCATGCCGAAGACGGCAACGCTGCTGGCGGCCTTGCCGAAAGCCACGGCACGGAACTTCCCCGCGGAGCTGGCGCGCATCTTTCCGCTTTGCGAAAACGTCTCCGTCGACTACGGGGTTATGGAGAAGGCCACGCAAATCACTGGCCTCGCCACGGACGATATCGGCTGGAATGACGTCGGCAGTTGGAATGCCGTCTACGAATTGCTCACTCGAAAGCCGGGGGACAACGTCTCCCAAGGCGAGTCGCTGGCCATCGAGAGCCGCGGAAATTATGTGGACGCCGGAAAGAAGCTGGTGGCGTTGGTGGGGGTGGAGGATTTAGTGGTGGTGGACACTCCCGATGCGCTACTGATCACCACGCGGAGACAATCGCAAAAGGTGGGAGAGATGGTGAAGCTATTGGAGAAGCTGAAGCGTGAAGATTTCTTATAATTTATTTTAGTCTCAATACATATATGCACCTTAATGTTAGCGCCACAAAACTTGAGAGCCTGGGGCCATTGCACGCGTATGACACTCTTTGGCAAAATCAGGGAGCATCGTTTGACCCGCATGTGCAGCCATGGGAATCAGTCAGTCGGGATGACGAGCAGAAGTAGTAGGAGTACCCGACGTGAAAGAACGTGGATTAGTAAAGTGGTTTAACAACGCAAAGGGCTTCGGATTCATTCAACGCCAGACGGGCGAGGACGTTTTCGTGCACTTTAGCTCGATCAATATGAACGGATACCGGTCTCTCGAAGAGGGAGCCGAGGTGGAATTTGAAGTGAAAACGGGGCCGAAGGGCCTCCAAGCGGAAAATGTTCTGTTGACGTAAGGCAACGGCAGACCTTTTCGGGCTGGAAAAGCCGGCTAGCGGAGACGCTAGCCGGCTTTTCGCTTTGGGGAAAGTTTATTTTCGGCGAGCGAGCCTTTTGGCCAGGAAAATTCGCTTTAGACAATAGAGGCGGAAGTCTTCCCTGGGCATTCCTTACAAGGGGCTGCGTTTTTTCTTGGGGTGGCCGCTTCCAAGACGAAGCTCTCTCTCGTACAAGCGAAGAAAAGCCATCAGGACCCGGTTTTCGGAGGCCGGGGCCTGACGGCTTTTGCTATTTCGATGTCTTTTTCGACACGGGAGGCCTCTGGCCGCCCGTGACGGTTTGACAGGCTAGGGGCCTGATTTGCTACTCTATGAGGAGAGATTAAGAGATTGGAGTTCGTACGCCTATGAGTACCGCTTTTCCCTCGGGGAAGGCGATCGAGCGCAAGTGGCACGTTCTTGACGCCAAAGAACAAGCCCTGGGACGTCTCGCCAGCCAAGCCGCAATGATTTTGATGGGCAAGACCAAGCCCAGCTTTACGCCCTTTCTCGACACCGGCGATCATGTGATCGTCATCAACGCTTCGCATGTGGTGCTGACCGGTAAGAAAGATGAACAGAAGAAATACTACACTCACTCGGGCTATCCGGGTGGGCTGAAGGAAACCAGTGCTCGCAAGATGCGTGCCGATCGTCCGATCCGGATTGTCGAACTGGCTATTTCCGGGATGTTGCCGAAGACCAAGCTCGGTAAGCAAATGTACCGGAAGTTGAATGTCTATGCTGGTGAACTGCATCCGCATCAAGCGCAGAAGCCCGTCGCGCAGGCGGCGAAGGAGTAGTGAAAGTTACCATGCCCGCGTTGCAACAGAATTTGGGAACCGGCCGCCGCAAGTTGGCGATTGCCCGCGTGTTCCTGCGTCCCGGCAAGGGGACGATTACGGTGAACAGCCGGACGTTTGAAGATTACTTTAAGACCGAGTCGGCGCGCGCTTTGGCTAAGCAGTCGCTGATCGGCTCGGAGATGGCCGACAAGTTCGATGTCCTCTGCACCGTGATGGGCGGCGGGACGATGGGTCAAGCGGGCGCGGTCCGCTTGGGCGTCGCTCGCGCTTTGATCGACTTTAATGCCGAACTGCGGCCGCGCCTGAAGTCCTTGGGCTGCCTCACGCGCGATCCTCGCTCGCACGAGCGCAAAAAGCCGGGTCAGAAGGGCGCGCGCAAGAAGTTCCAGTTCTCGAAGCGCTAAGTTTTTCGCGCTTGTTCGGAAAGTCTTTTCGAAGGGCAAAGCGTGGCCACAAGCCAAACTTTGCCCTTTCGTGTGTTTCCCCGATCCTCGGACTCTACTCCCCTGCCCGGCAAATCTCGCCTTGGACCGTCGAGCAGACTAGTGAGTTCGCCCACCATAACCAACCCCAAAGAAAGTTAGGAGCGCATTTTGCCTTCCATTAGTATGAAAGAATTGCTCGAAGCTGGCGTACACTTCGGGCACCAGACCAAGCGCTGGAACCCCAAGATGAAGGAATACATCTTCGGCGAACGCAACGGGATCTACATCGTCGACCTGCAGAAGACCTTGAAGCTATTCAAAGACGCGATGCGGTTTATCGGCGAGATGGCGGCCCAAAACAAAACTTTTCTCTTCGTGGGAACCAAACGACAGGCTCAGGAAGCCATCGCCGAAGAAGCTACGAAGTGCCAGCAGTATTACGTGAACAATCGCTGGCTCGGCGGCTTGCTGACCAACAACATCACGGTGCAGAAATCAATCAAGCGCCTGAAGGAATTGGACGCGATCGCGGAAGAAGGCACCTTTGCCGGACGCTCAAAGAAAGAAGCTTCGCGCATGGAGCGCGAGCGGAAGAGCCTACAGCAGAATCTGGCCGGGATTCGCGATATGCAAGGCCTGCCGGACGTGCTGTTCGTCGTTGACTCCCACAAGGAAGCTATCGCCGTGATGGAAGCCCGCCGCCTGAACATTCCGGTAGTAGCCGTGGTCGACACCAACTGCGACCCCAACATGGTCGACTATGTGATCCCCGGCAATGACGACGCCCTGCGCGCGATCAAGCTGTTCACCAGCAAGATCTCCGAGGCGATCAGCGAAGGCCGTTCGCTGGCCACCGAGCAGGACTTCGTGCCCGAGAAGATCGTCGCCGACGAGTCCGCCTCGTCGCTCGATATGTCCGCCTATACGCAGTACGTCGACCCCTCTTACTCCGAGCAGTTAATGTCGGAGAGCCTGGTTTCCGACGAAGACCTCCCCAGCGTCTCTTTACCCAAGAAGCTGGTCATCGAAGAAGCGAAGGTGAACGAATAGTTTATGGCTGAAGTTACCGCACAACTCGTTAAGCAACTCCGCGAGAAGACCAGCGCGGGGATGATGGAATGCAAAAAGGCCCTTGAGGAAGCCAAAGGCAACCTCGAGGAGGCGGAAGTGGTACTGCGGAAACGCGGTATGGCTTCTGCTGCCAAGAAGTCCTCGCGTACGACGAAGCAAGGCAGCGTCGCGACCTACATTCACCCCGGCGCGCAGCTGGGCGTGATGGTGGAAGTGAACTGTGAGAGCGACTTCGTCGCCCGCACGGACGACTTCCAGGAGCTGGTGCGCGATTTGGCGATGCACATCGCCGCCGCTGACCCGTTGTTCGTCCGCCGCGAAGAAGTCACCGCCGCCGTACTCGACAAAGAGCGCGACATTGCCCGCGATCGCGCGCGCAACGAAGGCAAGCCCGAAAAGATCATCGAACGCATCATTGAAGGCCGCATTGAGAAGTACTACGAAGAAGTGGTGCTGCTTGAACAGCCGTTCGTGAAGGAAAGCTCCCTTACGATCAAGGATGTGATCAATCAGAAGATTGCGAAGTTAGGTGAAAACATCACGGTTTCCCGATTCGTCCGCATGAAAGTGGGCGAACTGCAGCCGGCTGAACCAGCCGAAGCAGAAGCGGCACAGTAGCAAAATAGGGGCGGTGGAAACGCCGCCCTTTTTTCTTGCTCGACCAGTGGCATAGAGGACTGACTTTCCAGCATGGCGTACCAGCGTATTTTGTTAAAGCTCTCGGGCGAAGTAATGGCCGGGCAAGGCTCCTTCGGGATTGACCCGGAAAAGGTGGCCGCCTTGGCCGCAGAAGTGGCCGACGTGGCCCGCACCGGCATTCAGATTGGCTTGGTGGTAGGGGGCGGCAATTTCTTCCGTGGCGTCGCCGTGGCGGCCCGCAATATGGACCGTGTTTCGGC
>JBBQQS010000299.1:0-6593 GCA_038215525.1 Bryobacterales bacterium | reverse complement strand
GAGCGCCCGGCCCATGTCCACGATATCCACGCCACCATGCTGCATCTGCTGGGCATGAACCATCTGGAACTCACCTACCTGCACAATGGCCGCGCCGAACGGCCCACCATCGTGGGCGGCAGTCTCATCAGGGAACTGCTCGCTTAGCGTCCTTTGTCCGCTCGAAAAATACTAATTGACCCCACAGCTTACGCTGCGGGCTAGTACTTTCGTCGTGGGATTAGTACCCCTTTGGGCCTATGAAAAGCAGCCGAATCGGGGGTGGGCTGCCTACAATAGATCCATGACTACGCCCGTTCCCGCTGTGGATGACTGCGGCCGCCTGCTACCTTTGCGCCAACTGGAGCTCGAAGCGGAAGCCCGCGTGCGTCACGAAATCGAGCAGCTGGATTGCGAGTATCAGCGCGAGTTCGGCCGCACCCGGCCGCAAGCGAACTTCGAAACGGGTCCGGAGCCTTGGGCCGGCTTCCTGGATCTGGCGCAGCTTTAGTCGAACCACAATCGCCACGCGACGACAGCCACTCCGAAGCCTCCCAAGATCAACGCGCCGTAGGCCCAACTCTCCCCCGCCAAGGCGCCACTCGAAGCAAAGATGACTTCCCCGGGTTTTTCCGGATCATAGTGGATCGTCAACGTCGACCCTGGCCGCAACTCTCTCCACGTCTCCTGCGGAATCGCCATACGGCACCGGCGGCCCGCAAACTCGACCCAAGCATGAAAGTCCCCACGAAAGGGGCGCTCCTCTTTCTCGATGACGGTTGCGACGCCGGGTGCTCCGGCTTGGCGCAAGTGAGCGGCGTAGTACCAGGCCCAGGCGGGAATCACAATCATGAAAAAAGCGACTAAGCCCAGAAGGGCGGGAAGCGCCGGATGATGCAGCACTGTCTTAGTTTATCCAATCATGCCGGGCGGGGGTTCATCACAATGCCGAGTACCCGGCCGGCGGGCATCCGCGCGACCGCGCGTTGCGCTTCGGAAAACAGAGTCCGGCCGGGCCGAATCACCAGGACAGTGGCGTCGGCGATCTCGGAGAGAATTTCGGCGTCCGAGGTAACCTCGAAAGCGGGCCCGTCAAGAATCACCCAATCGAAGCAGTAGCGCCAATGTTCCATCAGCCCGGGTAGCTTCTGCAGGTCGACGGTATCGATGGCCGTCGCTCCCCCGGCGCCCAAGGTCATGGTGAACAGGTTGCAATCCGGAACCCGCCGCAGGGTCGTCCACCAAGCTTGATTGGCCAGCCCCCTCGGGCCTTGCAGTGCCTCTGTCAATCCGGGTGCGGCAGCCACACTCAGCCGGTCATGTAGCGTGGGTGCGGCCGTATTCACGTCCACCAAAAGTACTTGGGCGTCGGAAACCGCCAGCGACGCGGCCAGGTTGGCGGCGACAAAGCTCCGGCCGTCGCCGGCTGCCGGGCTCAGCACGCTCACCACGCGGAGGTCTTGCTGGCGCAGGCTCCAGTTGTGTTGTTCCAGACAAAGGCGGGTCCGCAGCGCTCGGAATTGTTCGAGATACTCGCGCCGGCATTGTGGATTGAGCACCGGAAACGTCCGGCGGCAGGCGGCCGCGTCCAGTTCGGGAGGCTCATAGGCTTCCGGAGCTTCTTCGCGCACCAGGTCGGCCGGCTCGGCCGGTTCCGGCTCCCGGTCTGGCTCCCGGTCCGGCCTTGGTTCCGGCTCGGGGGCGGCCTTGGCCTCGACGGGCGCCTCCAACCGCTCCGCCAAATGGAGTAAATTGTCGGCAAACGTGCCGGGGCTCACCTCCCTGCCCACCAGCATTCCCGGGGACATCTCGATCTCAGTTGCCATCCTGGTTCACCTCGAACTGGCGCAAGGCCGCGGGGCGGTTGCCTTGGCGCACCTGCGACAGCAGGCGGGCCACTTTCAGGTCCTGCGGCCGCGTTGCCGCCATCTCTTCCAATACCGCGATCGCATTACGGTCCATCCCCATGGCCACGTAGACATAGGCCAGCGTGTCATTCACTTCGCGGCTTGCCGGCAGAATACGTTTGGCTTGCTCAGCGTATTGCAGAGCCGAGGGCAAGTCCTTGCCGGACCGCGCAATCACATAGGCCAAGTTGTTCAACACCAGCGGATGATTCCGGTCCCGCCGCAGTGCCTCCTGATAGGCCTGCTGCGCCTCGGCCAAGTGGTTCCGGGCCGATAGTAAAGCCCCATGTAACAGCCACGGACGTGGATCGTCCGGTTTCGACTTTTGCAGGCGTTGCAACTCCACCGCCGCCTCGTCCTGGCGCCCCAATAAGGCCAATGCCCCGGCCATCCCCAACCGGTG
Source organism: Bryobacterales bacterium (assembly GCA_038215525.1). Lineage (GTDB taxonomy): Bacteria > Acidobacteriota > Terriglobia > Bryobacterales > Bryobacteraceae > JALHNI01. The sequence goes on along the minus strand of JBBQQS010000299.1, from coordinate 4,304 downwards.
GGCATCCGAATGGGTTCCTTGTGCCAGCAGCTTGGTGTACAGCGCCCGTGCCGTCTCCGGATCGCCATGGCGCAGTGTCAGGTTGGCCTGGGCCTCGGCCACCGCCAATTGGTCCGGCCAGGTCTTTGCCGCGGCCTCAAGATTCTTAAGCGCCAACGCCGGCTCGCCGCGGGCGGCATCCAGTTCCGCCGACAACAACGCGGGCCGGAAGTCATCCGGCGCACTAGCCTTCGCTGCAGCCACGGCCGCTGCGGCGGACTTCTGCGCTGGCCCGAATTTCTGCTGGCTGATCTGCGCTCGGGCCAACGTCAACCACGCCTCCACATTCGATGGATCCTGCGCTACCACCTGCGCCAAGCCCGTTTCAGCGTCCCCGGGTTTTTGCCCCGCCAGATTCGCCTTCGCCTGCATCAACAAAGCCGGAGTGAAGCTGGGGCTGCGTTGCAACAGCGCCCGCATCCGGTTCTGGGCCAAGCCTACCCGGCCGCTCACCAGGTCCGCTTCGGCCAGCGCTACCCAGCCTGGAGCATAGTTCGGGTCCAGCATGACGCACTTTTCAAAATGCTGCCCCGCGCGTTCGAGTTCACCGGCCTGCAAATACGCACGCCCCAAATGAAAGCGCACGAACGGCGAGTTGGGCATCTTGCTCAGAATACTTTCCAGGCGCACGCGGGCTTGATTCCGCGCGGTGTTGCTTTTGGCGTCCAGGTCCATCGCCGAAGAGTAGGCGAGCAGCAGCGGATCGTTCGGGGAGCGTGCCAACTCCTGGCTCAGGTATCGCCGCGCCACCTCCGGACCCTGCTTGGCCGCCAGCAACTCGGCGATGCGCCCCATGTACGACGTGCGGTTCTTCGGGTCCCGTTCCACCCCCTTCTCGTAGAAACCTCGCGCCCGGTCGACGTCGCCGCGGTGCACCCAAAAGTCGCCCAAGTCGTTCAGCCCCATGGGCGTGCCGCCGTGCTCCTCGGCCAGCTTCTCCACGGCTTGCGCGGCGCGCTGATGCTCACCATTGGCAAAGTCGTGCGCTGCCAGTTGCAAGCCGAACGCCAGGCTGCGCAGATGCGTGTATTTGTCGGACAATACCTCCCGCGCGGCGGCCAGCTGCCGGCGGTCCATGAGTTGCAAATACAGCAGATCGTAGCCCGGAGTGTACTGCGGATGCACCGTCAGTAACTCCCGCAGTTGCGCCTCACCTTCCGCCGGATGGCCCGTTTGGTACAACGTCGAAGCCAACTGGCTCTTCAGCGCGGCCGCGCCGTCGGAGGTGGGCTCCGCCAACTGCCCGATCGCTTTCTCCATCAGCGCTACTGCCTCTCCCGGCTGGTTGCGCTCAATTAAAACCTGGGCCAACAACCGATGCCCGGCCGGATGGCCCGGCCAGCGTTGCGTCAGCCTTTGCGCCGTTTCTTCCACCTCCCGCAACAGCGCCGCCGGACGGCCCGGGTCGCTGAAGTAGATCTCGTAGCTCAGGTCGCCCAACCGCACCTGAACCTCCTGCCGGTTCGGCCACGCTTCCGCCGCGCGAATCAGATTCTCTCGCGCGGGGATCGCTTGCCCTTCCTTCAACTGCAGCAGCGCCAACTCATAGTGCGCATCCGGATACCGGGCATCCAGTTGGATCGCTTTCTTCAGCAGGATCAAAGCCGTGGCAACATCATTCGCTTTCACCGCTTCTCGCGCCCGGCGCGTTAGGGTTTCCGGCGTATCGCGCAGGCAGGAACTGGCCAACAGCACCAGGCACAAGGTGAGGCTGGCCACCTTCTGGTCGATCACCCGCGTTTTCTTCACCGGCGTCAGCAACGGGGTCGCTCGCGGCAACTCGGCCAGCAGGGGAAAGTCTCCCAGCAGCGCCAGGTGATCCACGGTCCGGATTCGCGGATGTTTCAGGTACGCTTCCAGTGACCAGGTGTAGCCTAATAGCAGCCCGGCTATTCCGCCGATGGCCAGCTTGATGGGCCAATTCGGCATCTCCGGCAGCGTCGGCGCCGAGGCCGGCTCGATCAACTCCACTGTCTCGCCCTGCCCTCGCCGCTCCATGTCGGAGGCAATCTGCGATTCCCGTTGCTTCTTCAAGAGCTCCGCATAGTGATCCTTCAGCATCGTATACTCCCGCTGGATCACAATCCGGTCCATCTCCCCCGCACTGTCTGGCAGATAGCGCGTCCGCAGCGATGCCGTCTGCGCCGCCAGTTCCCGCTCTTCTTTCTCCAGCCGCTTCACCGTCAACTCATAGGCGCGCCACTCTCCCCGCACCCGCCCGATTTGATTCTGCATGTCTTCGCGCCGCGTATCCGTTTGCGCACGTGTCTCGTTCCGTTCGAGCCCCTTCAGACCCTCCTCCGCCGCACGCAGGGCATTCTCCGCCAGCGTCCGCTCGGGAAAGCCCGGCGCGTACCGCATTTTCATCTCCTCGGCTTTGGCTCGGATGGTGGCCACCTGCGAGCGTTGGGTTTCGAGCGCCCAGGTCGTGGTCGGCGTGTCGCTTTCCCGTCGCTGATTCAGGTTATCCAACTGCGTTTCGAGCGCGCCCAGTAGCGATCGCCGCAGGTCCCGGTCCACGTTCGCCTGGTTCAATTCGTGCTGCACGTCGTTGTGCCGCCGGTCCAGGTCGTGCAATTGCCCCGTCTTTAGGATGCCCCGGTAATTGCGATCGTTCTCGTTCGGATCCTCCAGGCCCGCCAGCCGCTCCTCTACCTCGCCCAATTGTTCGAGCACCGTCTTCACTTGCTGCTGCAAAAATTCGGTCGTCCCCAACGACTGGTCACCCCGGTAGCGCCGGTTCTCCTCATACACCAACTCCACAATTCGCTGCACTACCTTTTGCGCGATCTCCGGCTGCGCATAGCGGAAGGTGATCACCATCGTCGGCACGGTCTTTTGCGCGTCATTGCTCTCGCTAGCTAAGCGCCGGATCATCAGATCTTCCTGGAACTTCCGCACCAGATCCGCTACCGGTACGAACCTTCGCCGCTCCGGATACAGCCCAAAGCGCTCGATGATCTTCGTGGCGGTCAGCCGGCTGCCGACTAGCTGGGCCAGCGCAAAAACTCTCTGGTCCACTTGCATCGCCACGTTGGGCACCACATACCGTTCGGCCAGTTGCGGCGGGATGAAGCGCACCTCCGCCCGCGATACGTAGACGTCCGGGTTCCAGTGTAGATAAGCGGCGCTCACCCCGAAACCGAGCAAGGTCAGCAACACAATCCGCTTCCAGTAGTGCCACACCACCCAGCGGGCGTCCTCAATCCAGGCCACTTCGAGCCACTGCGCGAGCGCAAATCCGCGGTTCGGAATTCGCTGTTTCATCGGGACCCGCTACTGAAGAAGAGTTCGAACACGCCGTTATTTAGGGAATAGACCTATCCCTGCTTAAGGCAGTATATGGGCCAGTAGTAGCCCATGCCTATCACTCTTCGGTACTAAGTAAGGCCCTAGAACGGGACTATGGTTTTACCTGAGAATCCTCTTCTATCCGTTTGAATCCAAAGCTTTCTAGGTGGTGACTTCGATGTCCCACCCGAACCCGGGCCGCTCATGCGCTTGGGTGTATAGCCCTTCCGGACCGCGCGTAATCCGGTACTGCTCCTCCCAAACCTCGTAGGCCGCCTTAGGTCCGCCGGGGGGTGGCATAAAGAGCTCCGCCCAGGGCGCGTTCACATTGGCCTGGATCCAGTGCGTGCTGCCGTTCAGACCGCCGCCATGCGGAATCACAGGAATGTCGTAAGCCGCGGCCAGGTGGCCGATCTTGATCAGTTCGGTAAGGCCGCCGCACCAGTTAAGGTCCGGCTGCCAGATCGCCGCGCCGTTGTGCTCCAGCAGATAGCGGAAGCCGTAGCGGCCATATTCGTGTTCGCCGGTCGCAATGCGAGTTGATTTGATACTTGAATTGAGACGGCCAAAGCCAGCATAATCATGCGGTTGTAGCACTTCTTCCATCCAGTAGATGCGATACGGAGCCATCATTTCGGCCATCTCCATCGTATAGCGCTCCGTCCATGCCATCCAACAATCGAGCATGATCTCGCCATCCGGACCCAGCACGCTCCGCGCCCGCTTCACCAGTTCCAGGTTCTTCGTCATCCCCTCCCGGCCGTCCGCCGGGCCGTGGGGAATCGCCAGCTTCATCATCTTGAATCCGGCCTCGGCGTGCTGCTCAATGTCGTTGCCCGTGCAGTAGGCCGGCACCCGCGGCTTCACGGCGCCGCCGATCAGTTTGTAGATGGGCTGGTTGAGCGCCTTGCCGATCAGGTCCCAGACGGCGAGATCCACGCCGGCGATGGCGTTCATGGTGACGCCCATCCGGC
>JBBQQS010000298.1:0-6625 GCA_038215525.1 Bryobacterales bacterium | reverse complement strand
GTGGCCGGCGTCTGCTTCATGCCCCTGCTGGGCCACATGTACTTCGCCGCCAAAGGCCTCGGCGCTTACCGCGACGACAACCGCATCTTCGCCTCCACCAAGACGACGAAGGCGGAAAGCGTCCTCTGCGCCAATCAGCTCGGCGGTTGGGCCAAACATCCCCTGGGCCCCGGCCTCCTTGAGTGGGCCTCCACCTTCTGGGGCGTTCGCAGCTTAGGCGGCTGCCTCGATGCCATGCTGGTCGCCTCCGGCAAGGCGGAAGTCTGGATTGAGCCGAAGCTCGCCCCCTGGGACATGGCCGGCCCCCGCATTATCCTGGAAGAAGCGGGCGCCAAGTTCTTGAACCTCGACGGCGGCAGCACCATCTATTCCACCAACGTCTGCGCCTTCGCCCCCGGCCTCGAATCCGCCGTTCGTGAATTCTTGGGCGTGCCCGCTTAGATTTCGCTTGAGCCCCCTCCGGTACTAGAGCACAATAGAAGGTACTGACCGTACTTCGCAGTACGGCGGGTTCTATTTTGGAGGATATTCATGAGATTTCTATCGACTGCGGTCATCTGCCTGGCCGCCATCGGCTCTGCTTGGGCGCAACCCACGGTAAGCGGCATCGTCAACGCCGCCAACTATTCGGCCGGCATCGCCCAAGGATCGATTTTTGTGGTCTTTGGCACCAACATGGGACCCGCCCAACTCACCCAGGTTTCGGCCTTCCCGGTGCCCACCACCTTGTCAGGCACCAGCATCCGCTTCACGCCACTCAGTGGCGGAGCCCCCGTTGACGCCCTGGTCATCTACACCTCTGCGGGCCAATTGGCCGGCATCCTCCAATCCACCGCCTCCGTGGGCGATTACAATGTCACGGTCGCCTACAACGGCCAGACCAGCGCCGCCTCCCGTGTCACCGTCGTCTCGCGCAACTTCGCGCTCATCAGTCTCTCCGCCTCCGGCACTGGCCCCTCCGTCGCCCAAATCGCCGACCTCGGCTCCCGCGTCAACCAATTCGGCACGCCGGCGCGCGCCGGCCAAACGCTGGTCCTTTACGGTATCGGGCTCGGCCCCATCACCGCCCCGGACAATAACCCGCCCGGCTTGCAGGACCTGAAGGGCCCCACCAACCTGCGCGTCCTCGTCGGCGATCTCGAGATTGAACCCATCTACGCTGGCCGCTCGCCGGGTATCCCTGGTTTAGACCAGATCAACTTCGTCCTGCCCGCCAATATCTCCCTCGGCTGCACCGTTCCCCTGCGTGTCCGCGTTGCCGGGATCACTACCGGCGCTTCCACTACCCTCTCGATCGGCCGCACCGGCGACACCATCTGCACCCATCCCCTCTATAGCGAAGCCGCCTTGCGCCGTCTGGACGCCGGTGGCTCGTTGACTCTCGGCAGTTTCGGGCTGGTTTCGCAATCGATCACGGTTCCGTTTCTCGGCTCGATTAAGCAGGAATTGGCTTCCGGCGAGTTCGCAAGCGTCAACTTGTCCAACGTGGCCGACGTATCCGACTCGAGCTTCGCCGGCCTGTTCAACACGGTTGGCTCCTGCGCCATCTATCGATTGCGGGCTGACCAAAGCGGCAATGTCGTCGGCTTAACTCCCCGTCTGCTCGATGCCGGAACCACACTTACCCTTAACGGACCCGGAATCCCCAATCGGGCCATGACCCAGACGCCCGCCAATAGCCGTAGTTACTCCACCACTCTGGGCCCAGGGCTTTTGCCCGGCGTCGTCATTCCTGGGCAACCATCGCCCACCGCTAGCATCTCGGCCGGCAACTTTACCATCACCGGCGCCGGCGGCGCCGACATTGGCGCCTTCACGGCTTCGCTGCGCGTACCGGCACCGATCGTCTGGACCAACCAAGCGTCGCTCTCCACCATCGTTCGTTCGAGCGGCCTTACCGTCGATTGGACGGGCGGCGAATCGAGCGACGTGATCACTATTCTCGGCAGCTCCGGCGTCCGCGCCGGCGGCACCCAGGCCGATCCCATCTTTGACACCACCACCTTCTTTTGCACTGCTCGCGGCGATGCCCGTACCTTCAACGTGCCCGCCTCGATCCTCTCCCAACTTCCCGCTTCCACCGGCAGCTTGACCGATGGCACGGGCGTGGGGATTCTCGCTCTCCAACAAGGCACTGCCTCCGAGTCGAATGGCCGTTTCAGCGCTCCGCTGCGCGCCGGCGGCAATATCGACCTCGGCATCTTCACTTATGCCATTGGCGGCCTCAGCACGGTCACCTGGCGCTAAACGCTAACTAAGAGGGCCGGCCTCCACAGGCCGGTCCTGCTTACTCTCGCCAACCATCCCCCCAACCCGCCTTCCGCGCCGCCCGATGCAACTCCCCGGCTGACTTCGCCACATTCCTCCGCTCCAGCCCCGCCCCCGTGCATAACTCCAACTGCACATAGCCGCTCTTATGCTGCGGATGCCGCACAATCCGCGCCTCCGCCGGCGTCACCGCCTCGCGCGAAACGACCACATAGCTAAACTTCTCATCCTCATACCCCAACGCCGCCCCCTTCATGCGCCGATGCAAGCTGGTCCGCTCGACGCGCGCCGCAAAGTGGCACCAATCGTCGCCTTTCATCGGGCAAGCCCGCCCATGCGGACACGGCGCTACGATAAAGGCCCCTTGCCCCATCAGCCAATCCCGCGCCGTGCGGATCAACCGAAAGCCCGCCGGCGTCCCCGGCTCAATCAACGCGAGCGCCATGCCCGTCGATTGCCAGGCCGCTTCCACCAGCGCCCGCCCGCCTACTTCGTTCAATGCATAGGAGACCACCACTAAGTCCGCCATAGGGCGCACGGCCGCCTTCGACAAATCCTCCACCATCCACTCCACCGGCACCGGTGACCCTAACCGTTCCCCCAATTGCGCCAACGCCCGGTTGTGCTCCACGGCCTGCACTGTCTCGAGCGTCGGAAAGACAGCCGATGCCGCCCAGGCCACCGTCCCCGGTCCGGCCCCCAAGTCGAGCAAAGTCCGCGGCTCCAACGCGCATTCCGACAGAGCCCGGTGCACCGCCGCAAAAGTCGCCGGCATTCGGACCGCCGCATAGGCCAACTGCTCAGTCAGCGTCACCAAGCGCGAAGGCTTGCCCGCCCGGTAGAGCTCGGTGAGCCGTTGCGACGCTTGCGTCAAATCAGAAAGCGAAACGCCCTCAAGCTCTCGCTCCAGGGCGCTTCGAAGTTTCGCCGGTAACTGCACTAGGTTCGCATTAGAGCGGCAGAATCTCTTCGCGCAACGGATCGAAGCGCAGACGGCGCTTCTCCACGTAAGCGATATTGCCCAAGTGCGAAGCCTGCGCCGACCGATGCCCAATCAAAACATCGCCATTCGGCCGCTTCCGCGATTCCACGCAATCGAGGAAGTTCTTGATATGCTCGTCCGTCGCGTCGCCCTTGTATTCCACCGTCTCCGTCGGCGCCTTCGCGCCCTTCGGCGTGAACTCATACTTCCCACGCGAGATCCACAGCTTGCCTTCCGTACCGCACATCTCAATCGCTGCCCCGGTCACGCCCGGCGCCAATGTTGCCTCAAAGGTCGCCGTCCACTCGCCCGGATACTCGAGTAACACCGTGATCGTATCCGGCGCCGTCCGGCCATCCTTGTAGTGATAAATGCCGCCCGAAGCCACTGCCGCCGTCGGATTGTCCTGGTCCATAAACATATGCACCACGTCGATCCAATGCGTGAATAAGTCGGTCACTTGGCCGCCGCCGAAATCGAGATACGACCGGAAGCTCCAATACTGCTGCGGATCGTAATCACGCCACTTCACCGGGCCCAGAAAGCGCGCCCAGTCGAGGTTCGAAGGCTGCGTCTGCATCCGCGGCGGCGCCTTGAGTAAGTGGTAACTATTGCCGTGCCACCAAGTGCGCGCCAACGTCACCTTGCCCAATTTCCCGCTCTTAAAGTACTTATCCTTCGCTTCCAAATAATGCGAGCCCGACCGTTGCTGCATGCCCACCTGGCAAACCCGGTTATTCACCCGCGCCGCCTTAATAATCGGCGGACCTTCGTCAATCCGCAACGTCAGCGGCTTTTCGACATAAACGTCCTTGCCCGCATTCAACGCATCGATGGCGATCCCGGCGTGCCAATGGTCCGGCGTCGCGATCAGCACCGCGTCCACGTCTTTCCACTCCAGCACCTTGCGATGTTCGCTAAATCCCTTTGCGCCCGGGAACTTCGTCTGCGCCGAATCGACGCGCTCGGCGAACACGTCGCAAACCGCCTTCACGTCCGTCCGGCCTGACTTTACGAAGCCGCCCATCACGCCCTGGCCACGCGAACCGGAGCCGATTAGCCCCATGTTCACGCGCCCATTGGCGCCCAAAATCTTGCTGTAGGAGGCGGCGGTCATGCCTGCCGCCGTGAGACGTAGCCAGTCACGCCGGCCGAGGGAGTTGGTCATAGCCCTCTGATTATCTGTCAAAAATGCAGTGATTGGGAATCACTCCGGCAAGGAAGTCGCCAAGTCCTGCAGCAGGCCTCGTTCTTGGGCGTCAAACTTGCTCCGAAAGTCCTCGGAATTCAGTCGCGCCGCCCGCTCCTCTTCGTTCAAGCCCCGCAATTTGGCCATCTCCAGACGCATCTCCCGCCGGCGTTCCGGCGGCAATTGGTTGAATTGACGAAAGGCCTGCCGCGCCGTCTTTTGCTGTGCTGCGGGCAGATCCCGAAAGCGATCGAACCGGTCGCCCACGCCCTTCCGCTCCTCCGGCTTCAGGCTGTCCCACATCTCCATCCGGCGTCGAAAGCCTTCGCGGCGATCCGGCGGCAGCCGGTCCACCATCTGCTGTCGTTCATCGGGACTCATCTCCCGCCAACGCTCAATCGCGGCCCGCGCCGGTGGGGGTGGACCTTTCTTTAAGCCGCCCCGAGGCCCAGGGCCAATCCGGGGCATCCCGCCGCCCCTCAGGCCAATTCGCCCGCCGTCCCTCGGCTGTGCGACCGCCATTGAAGCACCCGCCAACCCCAGCCCGAAGATCCCGATGATAAGGTACCGCGACACCATGCTAAAGGGCGTTCGATTTCCCCGGCCCGCTACCCGTCCCGCCCAGCACTTGCAACATTTCCAAATCTTCGAGCGCACGGTCGAGGTGCTCGACATCCAGCTTATCCACCGTCGCCGTCTTTAAGGGCGCCGTCTTCACGGGCGTCTCGGTTTCTACCTCTGCGGAAATCGCCACCGGCGCATTCACCGCGCTTTTGCTCTCATTCGAAACCGCATCCGGCAGACGCACCAGGAACAGCCCGAGCACCGCCACACCGGCCACCGCCATCATCGAAAACGCCGGACGCCAAGCCCCGGGCTGCCCGCTCGCAAACAAACTCCGCCACGCGCGGACCCACACCGGGTCGCGATGCTCGGCTACGATCCGCGCGTATAAGCGACGGTCAAAATCGCTGGAAATATTCAAGTCCGACGCGTCAAACTCATCCAGCGCCGACCAAATCATCTTCTGCGCCGCCAACTGCTGCCGGCAGTCGGAGCACATCGCCACGTGCACATCCATCCGCGCCAAAGTGTCGGCGGGCAACGCGCGCGCGCAATAATCCAGGAGGATTTCGGCCGTTTCGTGACTTTGCATGGGACAGTTCATTGGTTCATCCTCCTGCTATATTCTACTTATTCACTCACACTGCGGTTCAAGTGCGCCAACTTCGAGCGCAACGACTCATAGGCCCGGAACAGCAACGATTTCACCGCCGACTCTGAACAACTCAACACTCCGGCGATCTGCTGGTAATCCATCTCTTCGTACTTGTGCATCATCACCGCCGCCCGCTGTTTGTCCGGCAACTCCGCAATCGCCCGCCGGATCTCGTCCATCCGCGCCGACGTCACCATGCGCTGCTCGACGTTGGGGCCGGCATCGGCCACCTGCAGCGGTGCCGTGCCTTCCGGCGCCTCTGAATCCAGGCTCTGCTGGCGGCGCTCATTCTTCTGGTCGCGAATCCAGTTGAGGGCGAGGTGTGTCGTAATCCGGAACAGCCACGTGGTGAACTTGGCCGTCGGCTCATATGTCGCCCGGCTCCGATATATCCGCAGGAAAACTTCCTGCGCCAACTCCTCGGCGATCGCTTGGTTCTGGATCATCCGGTACACAAAATGGATTACCGGAACCCGGTGGCGCTCGAGCAGCAGGCCAAAAGAGGCCGTGTCGCCATCTCGCACCCGTAGCATGAGTTGGGCATCATGTTCTATGGCCGCGGCGACGCTCATGTCAGTGTTAACCCCGTTTTCCGGCGAAGGTTGCGGAATTTTGTCCACTGAGCCCAACAGTTTATTCGCCCTTCAAACTGCGCACCATCAACTGCCGGATCGCCTCGGCCGGCGTCGCTTCCGCCCGTAACAGCCGCAAAACTTGCGACGCAATCGGCATTTCCACCCCGTAACGCCCGGCCAACTCCAGCGCCGCGGACGTCGTATCCACCCCTTCGGCCACCATGCCCATCTCCTTTAGGATCGCGGTCAACGGTTTGCCCTGCGCCAACTCGATTCCCACCCGCCGGTTCCGGCTCAGGTCGCCCGTACACGTAAGCACTAGATCGCCCAAACCCGCCAGCCCGGACAAAGTTCTGGCTTCGGCCCCCATTGCCACCGCCAAACGCGTAATT
>JBBQQS010000297.1:0-6661 GCA_038215525.1 Bryobacterales bacterium | reverse complement strand
CAAAGCAGATTTACGAAAATCTGACATTTCCATCTCCTTGAGAGAGTTTAATTTGTTTTGAATTGATGAGAAGTTCTCTAACAACCTGAGCCTCTAAAAACTTACCTTGTTGTACTGTGCAACTTGCTGAGCTCAAATCGTGTGACTTCTTCTTTTGAAACTGAACTATTCTGTGCTCGCGGGATTCACGAACATAATGAATGCCGCTTTAGTCTTTGGATGCAGACCTAGTACTTTTATCACTGCTTTAACAGAAATGTCAAGCGTCGTGAATGGAGCATCCAGATCTGGGAACGCATTTGTAAATGCTATCCGGCCAAAAACCCTACCAGTAGTTAACCACACGAGCTGAAGGCAGGTCAACTTTTCGCAGGATTTATTGCACGGCCAGAGGAACCGGGTTGCTTTCGGCGCCGGCTTGGCGCAGAACCAGCCGATAGTCCAGCGCGGGAGGTATTCCGTTTGGTATCAATAGATTGGCCTGATAGAGGCCGATGAAACCGGGGGTGAATCCCGCATAGTTGACGGTCAGCGCCAGGTCGCTCAGGAAAGCCGTGAGGGGAGACACCGCGACTTGCAACTGACCCTGGGTACGGGTAGCACCGAAGCCGGTGCCATAAACGACAATCACTTGCCCCCGCGAGATGGGGGCGGTAGGCGAGTTGATGCGGCCGTCTGGGTTCACCATGGCGCCGAGCCCGCCATCGAGAACGAAAACAGCGGGGGCGACGGGAACCACTGGTAAGGCTTGGTCCACAGTACCAAAGGGTGAGCGGATCCGCAGATTAGACATACCGGGGGCGGTGGTTGGGGGCACCTGAGCGTTGATCTGAAAGGATGAGGCAAAGCTGACCGAGGCCGGGACCCCGTCGACTTCGACCGTAGGGAGGCCGGTGGGGCCGGCGAGGCCGGCGCCGAAGATCGAGATCAGGCCGCCCGGGGCGACCGACCGGGAGAAGCTAGCCGAGTTGACGACCTGCTCCGGCCGCGTGGTGAGCGTCTGGGCGGCAAGCAGCAACTGGCCCCCAGTGGGCCGCGAAATCCGATAAGCAGCCGGACTCGAGGCGGAAAGAGCGACGCGCTGCGAAGGCTGGCCGAGTTCGGTGAAGATCGCACGATAGGCGCCGGACCCGGCAAGATCGAGCTGATAGGGGTCGCTAAAGACAGCGAGCGCCGGGCACGCGCGGAAATGGATTTCGGGCGAGGGCGTGACGAGCGGGGCGCCGGAGGGGACGGCGACCACTTGTGGCAACACCAGCGTCGCGCCGCACGGCCCGCCAATCGACGAAATGCCAACTTCGGCATTTGTTTGCAACAGGAACTGGCCGCTGGCGGGGGCGCGCGGCAGCAGGCGGAAGGCGCCCTTCAACACGCCGCGCCAGGCACCGGCAGAGTTGGTAAAGCCATTCAGATAATCGGCCAGACTGGCGCGATTCAAGGCCGGGCTCGGATCGTGCAGGAGGACGGAGCCGCCACCGTCGATCCCCATGCCGACCACAAAGTGAGCGCCGGCGGGTTGGCCATTGAGGGTGAGCGAGAGGGCGGCGATGACTGGCGAGCCGGAGGCGACCAGATCGCGAATCGCTTCGGGAGTGGCCGGTTCCACCGAAACGTCGACCCCGCCGCCCGTAAAGAGGCCGACGCGCCAAGGGTTGAGCAACTGCTCGGCGGGAGCATCAAAGGCGGCGAGAAAGGCGTCGCAGAGCCGATTACTGGCGGCGTCGAAGACGCAAGCATCGCGCAGAAATTGATTCAGCACCACGGGATCGGCAGGTCCATTCGGCTGGGCCAGTTCGCCGCGGCCCTGGTAGTAACGCAGCACCGAGGCCGCGGCGGCCACCAGGGAACCTTTCCTCGCCAGCGATTCCTGGCCGTTACCGACTTTGTCCTCGCTATTCTGGGTGAGGCGAGGGAAGTTGTTCAGCGACTGAGCGGCGACGCGGAAGCTGAAGGTAACGGCTTGCCGGCCCGCCTCGGCCGTAGCCAAAGCCACGCCTTCGCCGGCGGGTAGACGCAGGAAGGCTTCGGCTTCGCCTTGGCCGTTGGTGATGGCATCCGGTTGTAGGATCGTGCCGCCGGGCGAAGGATTGAAACGGACGGGCGAATTGACCACCGGCGAACCGAACTCGTCTTTCAAGGAAACGCGCAGCGCCACGGGCAGCATGGCGCCGGGGGGGCCGGTTTGGGTGTCGCCGCGCAGCTTGGTGAGAGTGAGGCGGATGTCGGCCAGGGCGCGGACCTGGTAGGTGGTTTCGGCGCTGGCCGGGTTAGCGAGGCCCATGGCGACCGCGCGCACCGTAACCGCACCGCTGCGGGCGGTGGTGGGCACAAAGACATCCCAGGCGTAGGAGCCGCTGGCGGTGGAGACGACAAAGTCCGGTTGGCCGGTGATCGAGATGCGTAATTGGGCGCTTTCCGCGAAGCCGCCTACGGAAAGGCGCAGGCGATTGCCGGCCACGACCGTGGAGGGCGTAGAGAGCACCGTGGGCCGGCGCGCCTTCTGCGTGACGCTAACCAGGTTTTCGCCCGGCGTGTAGTCGAGCGTGGCGCCTTCGAATTCCTGACGGCGGCCGGCGCCGACCTGGAATTCGTCGCTGATTGGCAACCCGGCCGAGCCCAGGGGCCCGCCGAGTTCGGCGTACTTGGCGGCCACCACGCCGGTGACATAGTAGGGCCGATTGGCTTGCAGGCCGGTCTCGGCCACCAGAATCGCGCCGTTGCGGAAATTCTGCGCGCGCCCGGCGGTGGCGTTGAAGGTGAGGAAGCGGGATACGGCGCTGTTGGGATTCCCCAGCGCACCGGACTCGTAGCCGAGCTGGGCCCAGCGGGTGAGGATGGCGCCATCGACGATGCGCACGGGGTCGCCGGCCAGGGCGGCCTGGGTTTCGAAATTCTGGCGGCCGGTGGGGCTGGGGTCGCTGGCGGGGTAGCCGAGGGAGCTCGCCGGGCCGCCGGCGGATTCATAGGCGGTCAGGAGGCCGCCGGTAAGCAGGAAGGCAAGCGAGCTCGAGTCCGGCTTGGCGAGCACAAAGCGCGCGCCGTTGTCGACGGCGACGAATTCCTGCATATAACCAGCGCCAAAGCGCTGGACGGGCGATGCGGCGGGCAGGCGAGGATTCAGACGATTCCGCGCGATGGAATCGAGGAAAGATTGCTGGAGCGCCGCCGTGGGGGCGCCTTCCCCCACCGCGCAACAGGGAGCGGAAACAAAGACGGTGACCGGCGACGAGGTTTTGCCTTCGCTGGTGGCAGTGACGAAAGCGCTGCCGCCGCCCACGGCGCGCAGCGTGGCCGCGCCCGTTTGATTCGGCGGCACCAGGATCTGGATGACGCGGGAGTTGGACGTGGTCCAGGAGACGTCGCGGTCGCTGACGCTTTCGCCGGTGTTGGTGACAATCTGGGTGCGGATGGCGAAGGTGTCGTTCAGATTGAGGCGCACCGATCCGGTGGAGGTGAGCGTGACGGCAAAGACGGCGTTGCGAAGGACGGGCGTTTCGCCGATTCCGTACTCAATACTGCCCCCCTGGAAGGTCTGGCGACGTCGGCCGTTGGCAAGGACGAGTTCGTCATTCACCGGCAATCCGAGACGGCCGGTGGGGCCCCCGTTGTCGCGATAGAGCTTGTTAATGGGCTCCTTCACGGCGACGATCCGGCCGGCGGACGGGCCGGCGGTCGTGTTGAACAAATAGCCGTTCTGATAACTCTGCTGGGTGGCGGTAACGTTGTCTTTGGTGACGGCGGTTTCGACGCTGGTGGCGGCGCCCAAACCAGACAACAGGCCTAACGCCCTCCAGCGGGACAGGAAGGGTTCCTTGAGGGCAAAGTTGGTGTTGGTGGAAGTGGAATCAGGCGGCCCGCTCCAGACGAAAAGCGCATAGCCCTTCTGAAAAAGCTGGTACTGGTACGTCAGTACCGTTGCTCCCGACGCGTCTTTCACTTCCACGAGATCGGTATCCGAGATGGGGAAGCCCAGGTTCGTGAAGCCCAAGCCGCCGCTGATGTAGTAGGCGTACGTGGAAGCCAACACCTGATAAGTATCGACAAAGAAGCCTTCGCTATCGAACAGCGAGTTGCCGACGATCAGCGCGTGGCGAATCCCGGCATTCTTCGTCAGATCAGGAAACTCCTGGATAAAGCCGGTGCCGCCAAAAGTGCTCACCGTGGTGAGTGGGGGCAAGGAGGTGAGGGTTGGGAAGCGGCCCCGATAGTAGTTCGTGAAGAACCGCTGCCGGATTGCATCGGTGGGCGCGCCCTGGCCGATGGCGATGATGGACTGGCCGTAAGCCGAGGCGGCAACGCAAGCAAGGAAAAGGCAGCGCGAAAGCATGAATCTCCAAAGTAACCCGTCGGGAGCCGGCGAAGTTGCTCTACTCCTTGATAATCTTATTGAGCCGCTTTAACCGGGAGCGGACCTCTTCGCTCGCGTCGGCAATATCGTTCGTGTCATAAATGACGCGAGGGGTCATAAAGATCACCAATTCGGTGCGGGCTTTGTTACTCGAGCGATTGCCGAACAGGGCGCCAACCACTGGCAGTTTGTGCAATCCCGGCACGCCGGCCGTGCTCGAGGCCTCATTCTCCTGGATGATACCGGCAATCGCCACCGTATCTCCATCCTGAACGGTAACGCGCGTCGTGACATTGCGGCGGCTGAAGGAAGGCGACTGGATGCCAGCGCCAGGCGAAGGCGGAATCGGCGAGCTGACGTCCTGGTTGATCTCGAGCGTCACAATGCCGCTGGGCAACACCTTGGGCTTAATAGTGAAATTGACGCCCGCGCTGCGGTTCTGGATCTGATTCGTAAAGAGCGACGTGCCGCTTTGCTGGACCCCGGATACGGCTTGCGAGGTCAGCGTGGGGACGTCGGTGCCGACAGTGATCGAAGCCTGGCAGTTATCGGTGGCGATGATGCTGGGGCTGGCGATGGTCTTTGAACGGCCCTGGGTCTCCTGGACATTCAGGAAGGCGAGCAATTCACGGCTGCGGCCGGCCAAGATTCCGGCGGTGAGGTTGACGCCCGTCCCGGTGGCCGTCGCCAGAAACTGGCGGCTGGCACTGGTGGCGTCGGTCGGATTGCCGGAGGCCGTGCCCCGGCGCTGCAGGAAGGCCTGTACACCGCTCGAGAAGGCGCCCGACAGGGTGACCTCATAGATTCGCGCTTCGATCAACACCTGGCGCGGGGCGATGTCCAACTGACGCAGCAGCTTGACGATTTGCTCATATTCCTGGGGCGTCCCCTGAATCAGCAGCGAGTTGTCGAAGGGGTTCGGCACCACACGCGGGGCGCGTGGCGGGGGGGGGCCGTTTTGGCTGGGATTCAAGAAGCCACCGGTTTGGTCAGTGGCGCCGGGGGTACCGGGGGGCGACATCGGATTGCGCCCTTGGGTTTGCCCGCCGCCGTAGGCGCCATAAGCCGAGCCATAGGGCGATCCGTAACCGGCCCCCATCATCCCCATGCCGCCCATCCCCATCATGCCCATGCCGCCCATCATCGGATTGAATCCGCCACCAAAACCACCGCCACCAAAACCACCACCAAAACCGCCGCCACCGAAGCCGCCGCCACCGAAACCGCCGCCACCGAAGCCGCCCTGGCCGCCCCCAAAGCCGCCTTGGCCGCCACCAGCGCCCGCGCTGCAACCACCGCCGCCGGAGCTCGACAACATGCCCATCTGCGAAAGCATCATCATCGCGAATGGGTCGCCGGAATAGAGCGCCGTCACGGCTTGCGAAAGAATGCCGGCCTCGCCGTACTTGACCCGGTACACCCAATTGTCGGTCGCGCCGACGGGGGCCTTCACGGGAATATCCAGCTTACTGAGCCATTTTTCGACATCCGGAAAGATACCCGGATTGGGCGCCACGGCGATGATAGTGTTGATGCGGTCGAGCGGCATGAACCGAATGCCATTTGACTTGTCGCTGAGCGAGATGCCCTTGAAGATGGCTTCGAGCTCTTTCACAATATCCGTGGGCCGGCCATTGGAAGTCTCAAACAAACGCACGCGTTGATTGGCGAAGGCGTCGTTATCAAACAGATTCAGCATTTCCATCGTGCGGCGCATGCTGCGCGCGTTGTCGAGAATGATGAGCAGATTCGCCGGATCGTAGGCGATCGACTTGGAGCCCTCGCCCATGAATTGGTCGAGTAACTTTTGCACTTCGCTCACCGTGACGTATTTGAGGAACACGAGATTCATCACCATGCGGTCGTCGTCGGGCAAGTCCTTCGCGTCGCGCGAAGGGTTAATCGGCAAGCGGATCACTTCGCCGGTGGGCACAATGCGGTAAATGTCGCCGACCTGCACCATCGCCGCGCCGTTAATGCGCAGGATGGTTTCAAGCAGACTACGAACGTCGACGCCCTTGATTTCGCCGTAGGTCTGCATGGTCACCTCGCCGTTCACCCGCTTGTCGAGGATGTAGTTGATCTTCAAGCGCCTGGCCAATAAGTCAATCACTTCCCGCAAGGAGGTGTTGGGCAGGTTGAGCACCATGCTGGCGAGCGGCGGCTGCTGCGGTGCCGTTTGCGCGGGAGGCAGCGAGGTGATGGGGGCCGTAGCCGGAACCTGAGCCACTGGAGCCTGAGCCACTGGAGCCTGAGCCACTGGAACCTGAGCCACTGGAACCTGAGCCACTGGAACCTGAGCCACTGGAACCT
>JBBQQS010000296.1:0-6698 GCA_038215525.1 Bryobacterales bacterium | reverse complement strand
AGTCCGCCACTTCGTCGAGCGATGCGGGGGTAAAGCGACTGGAGGGCACGGGCGAAGAGCACCGGGGCGTAACTACCGCCGCCAGCGCTGCGTGCCAGCGGTGGCGGCGTAGATATTGCGCCATCAACGTCTGCGCGGCGTGACTATAGCCATTACTAATGCTGACAGCCCCGAACAAAGTCCGGATCTCCGGATTCTGCGTGATCAGCGCGCCGATGCCTTTCCAAAGCAAGTGCAGCGGCGCAAACTCGCGCTGATACTCCTGGCGAACGAACGAGCGCCCGAGTTCGAGCGCGGGCCCCGTGTGGGCAAAAAACGCGGGCGTGATGCGAAACAACGAACCCGTATACAGTCCTTCCGGACCTTGTGAGGACAATACCGGATTCGTGCGCGCTACCCGATAGGCGCCGATCACCTCCTTTTTCTGGTGGTTCCACAGAAACAAGTGCTGGTAATGAATATCGAAACGGTCAAGATCGAGCGCGGCCCCCGTGCCTTCGCCGATGCCCCGAAAGGTGACTTCGCGCAGCCGGCCGATTTCGCGCAAGGTGTGCGGAATTTGGGTCGCCACGGCGGAGTAGACCGCGTAGTGCCCCTGCTCAATCAATGCCGGCAAGGCGCTTACTTCCGCAGCGAGTGCCGCGCGGGATTGCGCCGGAACAATGGCCAAGTGCGGCGCGGCCACCGGGCGGGCGGGCGCGCTACTCAACAGCTGCGAGCGCCACTCCAGATGTTGGATCACCTCCGCCGCCTCGCCCCAAGCGGTCAGGCGTTCGGGAGGCAGCGGACGGCCGAGCTTCACCTGCAAAGTCGTGCCCGGTTTATTGAGCGCTTCACGCACCAGCAGCGCGGTCCGCAAGCGAGGGTGGGCCAAGCCGGCGGCGTGGAAGGTGACGCTGTTGGTCCCCGTGATGCCTACCGGAACCACCGTCGCGCCGACGCTCATCGCCAGCCGGGCGGCCGTATCTTTCCAGGCTGGTTCGCGCACGGTTCGCGCGGGCCAATCGAACGAAGCGACTTCGCCTGATGGGAAGACGATCACCGCGCCGCCGCGCCCCAGCCATTGCAAGGCCTGTCGCAGCGCGCGCGCATTCTCCTTCACTGCGGCACTGGTCTCTGAAAGGTTCAGGCAGATGACGGAGCCGGCCGGGGCCATATCGCTCAGCATGGCGTTGCCGAGGAATTTGAAGTCTGGCCGCACCTGCGCCAGCAGCGAGCCCAAGATCAAGCCATCGGCGAATCCAGTCGGATGATTGGCCACCAGGATGAGCGGGCCGGTCTTGGGGATCCGGGCGGTCTGCGTGGCGGGGCAGTGCCAACCGATACCCAGGCGTCGCAGCGCACCGTCGTAGAAGTTGGCCGTAGGGTCGTCGAGCGCGGCATCGCGCTTGGCCATCAGGTCATCGAGTTGCAGGACGCGCGTGAGCAGCGTACCTGGCTGGGGCGAGAATTGCGCCCGCAGGGCCGCACTCGCTTGTTGCAACATCACATGCGCCGCGTTGAGTCCGCTCGGCAAAAGAACCCGTGGTTCTGGCACTGATTCAGCATGACCGCAAAGCCTTAACGTGGCGTGTCGAGTGAATGAATCTTTGGTGAAACCAATGGCCGTTCCATAATGGATCATGTTGTCCGGTTTGCGGGGTGCAGTGCGCGGCAGTGGAGTGGCGGCCTCCTGTTGCCGTTTCTTGCTGAAGTTACCCTTGGAAGAATCGGCCGAGCGGGCGCGCCTTCCCGCCATCATGATCGGCGAGCCGACGCAAGCACTGCTGAGCGAGGTCTTTGGCCGCGATGACCTCTTCGCCGGGCTCTGGCCCATCCGCCGCCGGATCGTCCGCTGGGGCGCGGCGGACACCGTCGACCTGCCGCATCGGGCCATCGTCGTTTCGGAGGCCGAGTTACTCGAGCGTCTGCGAAACGCACCGCCCGAAGCGCCGATGCCTAAAGCGCCAGTAAGCGAGCCGGATTGGACCATCCACACGGCGCGCCTACCCGAAGGCGCAACGCACCATGGCCTCGGCACGCGCGAAGCGGCGGCCGCTCAAGTTCGCTTGAGCCCCAGTGCCGACGCCACTGCTTGCGTGATGGAAAGCATGCCCTCGGGCTGGCTGTTTCTGGTGCCCGTCAGTGCCGATACCGCGTGGCTGCTAGCCGCCGGTGCAGAGCGCGAGGCATTGCTCGAAGAGAGCCGTCTGGTGCGCTCGAGTGTCGGCGAAGTGATCAGCGAAGGCGGTCGCTTCCCCGCCTATCCTCGCATCGTAGATCCTCTGGCGGGCAACACGTGGCTCGCCTGCGGATCGGCCGCCCTCGCCTTCGACCCTCTTTGCGGCGACGGCACCGGCCAAGCCGTGCGCGAAGCCATTCTCGCTAGTGCCGTGATTGAGGCGGCTTCTCGGGGCCTTCCCCAAGAGGAACTGACCGCCGAGTACGGCTTTCGGCTGCGCGCCGGCTTTGCGCGTCATCTCCAAATGTGCGAGCCCTTCTACGCCACCGGCGGCGACAGCGCTTGGTGGCAAGCTGAACGCGCACCGCTTCGGGAAGGCCTGGCCTGGCTGAAGGGACGGCCCGGGCAGGCCCGCTTCCAACTGCGGGGCTTCCGGTTGGAGCACAGGCGCGATACTATATCGGACGTCTAAGGAGGCGTCCTTTGTTTCGAATCATTCTACTGGCGGCTGCGTGCCCGGTCTTATTGGCGCAAGTAAAAGTCGAGATTTTTGAGAAGCTGAAGGCGGCCCAAGCGTTGGCCCCGCCGCCCGATGCTGTTCCAGTGGAGACTTATCAGGAGCCTGCCTTCGCCCTGGTGCGCACCCCCGTCAAATTCTCCGGCAACGCCCTGCCTATGGACCGTTCCACGCCCTTCGTCCTGCGCGGTAGCTACGAGCGGATGCTGACCGCCGGTGACTATCGCTTTCGTCTGCGCGCACGCGGTGCGGCCCGCCTCGAGATCGACGGCCAAGTGGTGGCCGAAACCAAGGCGCAAATTCCTAACAAGAATGGCGACGATCCGGTGCCCGCGCCGCCCGTGCGCGAAAACTCGCCCTTGCGGCCCGCGCAGCATCCGCATCAGGACGTACTCTATGAGGCCAAGCTCACGGCGGGCACGCATCGCTTTGTGCTGACGGCGGTGATCGGCGGCAGCGGCTTGTACCCCTCGCCCGGCGAACTGGCGGTGAGCTTTGCGCCCGTGGGTCAGTTGGAGCGTCTGCTGGGCCCGCCCACCGCGCCTTATCTCACCGACGAAGCCTGGGAGCGCTATGTAGCGGCCGTGAACGCTCGCCACGAAGCCGCCGACATCGTCCGCCGCCGCTTGGCGAGCGTTGCCGTGGCCGGCGAATGGCAGGCTCGCCACGACAAGTTTCGCGCGGACTTGGCCAAGGTGGCTGGTCCTTCCGTGCCCGTGCTTAAGGCCGCGTTGCCCGTGCAAAACGATATCGACCGCTTCATCGGCGCCAAGCTCGCTGACCTTGCTCCCACCGCCCTCACCACTGACCTTGAGTTTCTGCGCCGTCTCTCGCTCGACGCCACCGGCGTCATCCCCACGCCCGCTGAGATCCGTGCCTACCTGGCCGAGTCGCCCAAGCTGCGCCGCGCCAAGGCCATTGAGCGCGTGCTCGCTTCTTCTGGCTGGGCCGACCATTGGGTGGCCTATTGGCAGGACGTGCTCGCCGAGAATCCTGGCATTTTGAAGCCGGACCTCAACAATACCGGCCCCTTCCGCTGGTGGATCCATCAGTCCTTCGCCGACGGCATTCCCTTCGATCGCTTCGTGGCCGAGTTACTCAGCATGGAAGGCAGCGCCTATCAGGGCGGCCCGGCCGGCTTCGCGCAAGCCACCTTGAACGACGCGCCCATGGCCGCTAAAGCCGAGATCGTGGCGCAAGCTTTCCTGGGCCAACGCATGGGCTGCGCGCGCTGCCACGACGCGCCATTTCACCCCTTCAAGCAGAAGGACCTCTTCAGCCTCGCCGCCATGCTGCAAGGCAAGGACATGAAACTGCCCAAGACTTCCACCGTGCCGATGATCGAGGGCGGCCGTAAGCCCAATGTCGTCGTCGCGCTCAAGCCCGGCCAAGCCATTGGGCCGGAGTGGCCCTTCGCCGCTTTAGTAAGTCATTCGGAGACCGGGCAGTTACCGAACCAAGCCAGCGTGCCTTCGCGCAATGAAGTGGCCGCGTTAATCATTGCCCCGGAAAATACGCGCTTTCCGCAAGTGATTGTGAACCGCATCTGGAAGCGCTACATGGGCCTGGGCATTGTGGAGCCGGCCGACGATTGGTCACGCGGCGAGGCTTCGCACCCCGACTTACTCACTTACTTATCGCGCGAGTTTGTGATGAGTCGTTATGACACCAAACATGTCGCGCGGCTGATCTTCTCTTCGCACGCCTACCAGCGCAAGCCGGTCGCCGACGCGGCCATCGCCACGGGCGCCAAAGGGCGGCTCTTTTCCGGCCCCATTCGCCGCAACATGACCGCTGAGCAGTTAGTCGATTCGCTGCACCGCGGCACCGGGCGGGCCTACGAGTGTGAGGACATGAATCTGAATCCTTCGGGCGACCGGCCGCCGAATCAGTTCTTGAATCTGGGTAAGCCGCAGCGCGCCTGGCAAATGACTGCGCTTTCGAACGAGCGCGACCGGCCCGCCCTGGCCTTGCCGATCGCTCAGTCGATTGTTGACGTGATGACGGCCTATGGCTGGCGGCAATCGCGCCAGAACGCCGCCACCTCGCGCGACGATGCCCCGTCCCCCATGCAGACGTTGATCATCGCCAATGGCATCTTAGGCACCCGTATGGTCCGCCTGTCGGACGACAGCGAACTAACCGAGCTAGCCCTGGCCGATCAGCCGCTGGCCAAGATGGTGAACGAAATGTTTCTTCGCGTCCTGTCGCGGCCGGCTGAGGCCGGTGAGTTACGCGTGATGACCAACTTACTCGGCGAGTTATACCCGCAACGCAAAGTAAAAGGCGCGCAAAAGATAGATGCTCGAATTAGTAGCGATAGTCGCGTCAGTTGGTCGAATCACCTTAGCGCGGAAGCCACCGTTATCCGCATGGAAGAAGAGCGCAACTTACGCCTGGGCGCTAAACCCACCGCGCGTTTGGAGCCGCGATTCCGCGAGCGTCTGGAAGATGCACTCTGGGCGATGGTAAATTCACCGGAATTTGTGATGGTACCCTAATCATGACTCGCCGCGACTTACTCGCTTCCGCTGCCCTGACCTCTGCCGCTTTCGCCGTGCCGGCCAAATTCCCCAAAGGCAAGGCCGACGCCTGCATTCTGCTCTGGCTCGGCGGTGGCGCCGCGCATATCGACACCTTCGACCCGAAGCGCAAAGGCGATGGCAAAAAGGTCGCGGGTTCTTACTATCACCCGATCAACACGGCCATCAAAGACGTCCAAGTCTGCGAACACCTCAAGCGTACGGCCCCCTTGCTCGACCGCTGCGCCCTCATCCGCACCCTGAGCCACGACATTGTCAGCGAACATGGCGCGGCGTCCAATCTAGTGCATACGGGCCGCATGCCCAGCGGGACGATTCAGTATCCGTCCATCGGCTCCATCGTTTCGAAAGAGCTCGGCACCAAGGATCCGGCCGTGCCCTCCTACGTCGTGATGGGCTACCCCAACATCACCCGCGACCCCGGCTTCCTGGGCGCCAAGTACGGCTACGTCTATTTAACCCAAACCGAAACCGGTCCCAACGGCTTCGTCCGGCCGCCCGATGTCGACAACCCGCGGCAGGACCGGCGCGAAACCTTGCTGGCCCAAATGCGCCAGAACTTTGAGGATCGTCATCCGCAAGACCAGATCGTGCGCGCGCAATCGGCCATTAGTTCGCAGGGCTTCAAGATGGCCGGTCCCAAATTCGTGAACGTCTTCGATTTGGCCAAAGAGTCCAAGACCATTCGCGAATCCTACGGCGGCGAGTTTGGCCAACGTTGCTTACTGGCCCGGCGTTTGGTGCAATCGGGCGTGCGCTTCGTGGAAGTATCGTTTAACTTAAATTTCCTCAACGGCTCCGGCTGGGACACGCACAACGACGGCCAAACCAAGCAGCACTTACTCATTCAGGATCTTGACCAAGCCTTTGCCCGCCTACTTATTGACCTTGAAGAAAGTAAGTTACTCGATACCACCTTAGTGGTGATCGCCACCGAATTTGGCCGCCCGCCGGAGTTCGATTCCGGTGGCGGCCGTGGTCACCATGCGAAGGCTTTTAGCGCCGTGCTCGCGGGCGGCGGCTTAAAGACCGGGCAAGTGGTGGGCGTCACCGATGAGCTCGGGGTGGAACCCGTCGGCAAGTCCGTCAGTATCCCGGATTTCCACGCCACCATCCATTGCGCTCTGGGCATCAACCCGGCCAAGAATCTCTTCGCTGGCGACCGGCCGGTGCCCATCACCGACCAGGGCGCGCCGTTGCGAGAGCTCTTTAGTTAGACTAGAGAGTTCATGAGCTCCACACCCTTTCGCCTGGACGGCAAAATTGCCCTGATCACCGGGGGCGCCAGCGGCATTGGCGAACAGATGTCCCAGATCTTTACCGCGGCCGGCGCCGCCGTCATCATCTGCGACGTCAACCGTGAAAAAGCCGAGGCCCTCGCCGCCACCTTGCCCGGCGCGCGCGCCATCGCCTGCGACATCACCAACGAAGAAGCCGTCGCCGCCGCATACAGTTCCATCGACAAGCTCGACATTCT
>JBBQQS010000295.1:0-6716 GCA_038215525.1 Bryobacterales bacterium | reverse complement strand
TGGAGTCGCGGTCGCCGTTGGAGGTGGTGGGGTCGGGCAGATCGAAGGCTTGGAAGACTTCGTACATGGAGCTGCGGAGAACAGGGATGTAAGTGGCGCGGATAGGACGGTCGTAATCGACGGAGCTGCCTTTGGAGGTGTTGGCGACATACTGGCGGTCTTTGTAAGTCAGAATCGTTCCGCCGCCGTTGAACTTGAGTTCGCCGGAGGCGCTCATGATGCCGTCGCGGATGGCTTCGGCTTCGAGGCGGCGGCGGTTGGAGCGCCAGAGGTAAGTATTTTCAGGATCGACTTCGGCGGAATGGTTATCGAGGTCGGCACTCAATTGATAGACATTGGAGAGCATGATCTGCCGATGCATGGCTTTGATGGACCAGTTTTGTTTGACGAATTCGACGGCCAGCCAATCGAGCAAGGGTTGGTTAGTGGGTTGTTCGCCGAGGCGGCCGAAGTTATCGACGCTGGGGACGATGCCTTTGCCGAAGTGCCAGCGCCAGATGCGGTTGGCCATGACGCGGGCGGTGAGTGGGTGGTCCGGTTGGGTCATCCATTGGGCGAGTTGGAGGCGGCCACTTTCCTGGGGGCCGACGGGGGTTTGTTGGTCGCCAGAGATGACGCGGAGAAAGCGGCGGGGGACTTCAGCGCCCAGGGTCCAATGGCTGCCGCGATTGTGAATCTTGAGGTCGGCGATTTGGCCCTCGGTGACGCCCATGGCTTTGGGGTAGTCAGGCGTAGCGGCTTCGAACTTCTTGAGTTCATCGCCCATGGCGGTGAGTTGGGTGCGGAGGGATGCGGGGTAGTAGCGGCGGGCGTTATCGGGGGCGCGGAAGGGGCCGAATTTCTCGGTGAGAAATTCATAGAGAGCTTTGATGCCAGGGTCCTTGGCGTCTTTGCCTTCTTTGACGGCTTGTTGGAAAAGGGCCTCGTACTTAGCGGCGATGGCATCGGCACCGGTGACGCCTTCGAGTAAGTTGGCGACGGGCGAGACCCAGGCGGAGCGGGGGGCATCAGTACCGTTGGTTTCCCAGGCATAGAGGACGGAGGCGACGGCGCCGCTGCTGCGCTGGAGGTGGTCAACTAACTGGTCGAGGAAGCTGGGGTTGACGTTATACTTACTGGCAATTTGGACATCGGTAAATGGAAAGGTCGCGAGGGTATTTGGCGAGACGAGTAACTTCTCGAAATAAGGGAAGCGCGAGGCGTGCTCCAGACGCAGGACATTGTCGCCTTTTTTGAAGGGGACGATGGCCAGGTAAGTCCAGCCGCCGGCTTCGGGTGAGGCTTCGCGGTTTTGGACGGGATCTTTGCCGCGTTTGGTCCAGACGCCATTGATCCAGAGGTCGGCGGTGCCGGCACCTTTTTCTTCGTCGAAGATATCGACTTGGTAATTGCCGTCGTTGGGGACAGTGACCATATATTCAGCGAAGTGGGGGCCTTTGGCGTCTTTTTCGGTGTTCGTTTTCTTCTTTTCGAGTTGGCGGGGAACGTTGCCTTGGGTGAAGGAGTTAGCAACGAGGGCAAGGCCGCCGGTTTCGACGGGAGCGACTTGGATTTGTTCGTCGAGGAGGACGTGGGCGGCGGCTTTCAAGTAAGACCCGACTTGATTCATGGCGATACCGGCGAGCTGGTCATTTTCAGCCTTGGTGAGTTTGCCGATTTCCTTGCGCTTGGCTTCGAGGGAGGCTTCGTGGGCGGCGAGTTTGTCGCGGTCTGCTTTGGGGGCCAGGACATACTCATTCCACTTAGCGACGACTTTGAAGTGCTCCATGGTTTTGGAGCTCTTGAAGATACCGGCGAGAGAGTAATAGTCGGCGGTAGGAATCGGATCGAACTTATGATCGTGGCAACGGGCGCAGCCGACGGTGAGTCCGTTGAAGGCGCGCATGGTGGTGTCGAGTTGCTCGTCAACGATGTCCATCTCCATTTTCTTGGGGTCGTCCTCGGCGAGCATTTTGGCGCCGAGGGTGAGGAAGCCGGTGGCGGTCCAGCGCTCGTAGGTAGTTTCGAGGTTGGTGGACTCAGGGAGTAAGTCGCCGGCGAGTTGCTCGGTGAGGAATTGGTTGTAGGGTTTGTCTTTATTGAAGGCGGCGATGACGTAATCACGATAGCGATGGGCGTTTTTGTAGACTAAGTTCTCGTCGAGGCCGTTGGAGTCGGCATAGCGGGCAACATCGAGCCAGTGGCGGCCCCAGCGTTCGCCGTAGCGGGGTGAGGCGAGTAAGCGGTCAATCACTTTGGCGTAGGCGCCGGAGGAGTTGTCTTGGAGAAAACTCTGAATTTCCAACGGCGTGGGGGGCAGGCCGGTGAGGTCGTAAGTGGCGCGGCGGATTAAGGTGCGTTTGTCGGCGGGTTTGACGGGAGCTAGTTTTTTCGCTTCGAGGTTGTTGAGGATAAAGGCGTCGATGGGGGAGCGGACCCAAGCCTGGTTTTTAACTGCAGGGATGGCGGGAGCGGTGGGGGGAACGAAGGCCCAGTATTTCTTAGCGGCTGAAGCTTGGCTGATGGTCGTGCCGCTGCCCCAGGGGGCACCCATTTGGACCCATTGGGTAAGGATTACGACGTCGGCGTCTTTCATTTTGGGGCCGGGGGGCATTTTGAGAGCGCCGGCGGTGTGGCGGACGACTTTGAGGAGGAGGCTATTGGCGGGGTCGCCGGGGACTAACGACGGCCCGCGGGTGCCGCCTTTGAGGGCGAGTGCGCGGTCGTCAAGGCGGAGGCCGCCCATGATGGGTTGGCTGGTGGCGGAATGGCAGCCGAGGCATTGCTGGACGAAGAGGGGGCGGATGTTTTTTTCGAAGAATTGCGGGCCGTCTTCCTGGGCCAGGAGCGGCAGGGCGGCCAGCAGGAGCAGAAATGAACGCAAGGCGGGCATGATGAGGATTTTATCAAATCTGGAGGCCGGAGGGAATGGTGGGGATTTCGATTTCGTACTGTACGAAACGAACCCGGGAGTGATTGATTCTATTGGGTCGGGTTGATTTCGAGAGGCGTCGCGATGAGAGGGGAGGTAGTGAAGACAGGCCAAGAGGCCTGTCCTGCTCTTTGTTTCGGGCGTCATCTTCAATGATAGCAGGCGAGTGGGAGCTATTCTCTGTAAAGTGCTGAAAAAGAAAGAGAAAACGGCTGTAACCGTTGGCCGGTAAGGCCCGGAACGGGTGGCGAAGATAGAAGTGTTGTTAAGTCGATTATATTTAATAGGTTAGAGCGAAACTCAGGCATGCGCGTGGATGCCCCCGTTCTGGGGTAAGCGCTGTAGATACAGTAGTATAGAAGAACAGAACGTTTGGCGCCAATGCGGCCCGCCGAGGGCCGGAGTTAGTGTGGGCCTCCTGCTGAAGTTGGCGAATGAAGCCTTCATAGATTCCAACGGCAATTTTATCAAGAGAGGGGGAGGCGGCAGATGACGCCTTCGTCGTCGCAGTAGTAGAGGTGGCGTTGCCAGATGGACATGCCGTGGGGGAGCGGATCAGTGTCGGCGAGTTGGATTTTCTCGTGAGGTTTGCCGGTCTTGGGATCGAGTTTGTAGAAGGCGTTGTCGTTGGTATCGGTAAGCCAGAGGGAGTCGCCTTGCCAGCCGAGGCCGTGGGGACGGTCGCCCATGGTGGGGAATTGGCGTTCGATCTGCCAGGTGCTAGGGTTCAGGCGGTAGAGGGTTTTGGCGGGCGGGACGGCGACCCAGAGGCGGCCTTGTTTCCATTCGAGACCGTGGGCGCCGGTGGGTTTGCGGGGGGCGGCATCGGCCTGAGCGGCGGGGGGCGCGGGCTTGGCGAGGGGGCTGCGGCGGGTATGGGTCCAGTTGACGGGTCCGGCGCCGGGGGTGGGGTGGCGTTCGAGCGTCTTGCCCGAGTGGGGATCGGTGCGGAGGATCTCGCAACTGTAGGTGGAGGCGATCCAGAGGGCTTGGCCGTCGAAAGTGATGCCACTGCCGGCGACGGAATCGGTCTTCAAGTCGCGGAGGACTTTGCCAGTGGCGTAGTCGATGAGGCAGGCGTGGTTGTCGCCTTGGTCGAGCACCCAGAGGCCATCGGGCGTGGCTTGCAGGCCGTTGGGGTGGGGCCCTGGCGAGCGGTAGAGCGTTTCGACCTTGGCTTGGCGGGTGGGCAGCGTGGCGGCTGCGGCCGCTGATATGAAGGTACGCCGGGTGAGTTGCATGGCGGTACTGTATGCCGGTAAGCGCCCGAGGTCAAGCGGGTTAGTTGAAGGGCAAGAGCACGGACGGGTTGTTTTGGTCGAAGTAGATGAGCGCGTCGCGACGGCGAGGGCGCCGATTTCGCGGAACTACGAGCTTCGGAGAAGCCAGGCGCCGGTAGTATCCAGTGATGGGGCGAGAGGGCGGTTTTTGAATCACACTGGCGCGCGTGATATAGTTTCGTCGCAACACTGAGAGGTACCGATGATTAACCGCCGACACTTTGGAAACTTCGCCCTGGGGGCCATGGCCGCAGTTCGCTCCGCGCGAGGCGTGGTCCATCCTGAAAAGCCGGGGATTAAGCTGTGCGTCCAGTCGACACCCACGCCCTCCGCGGAGCAGTTGCTGTTCCTGAAACAACTGGGCGCGGAATATGTAAGCGTCGGTTCGACGCCCGAGCTCCGCACCGCCGAGGCTTTTAAGCAGATCAAAAAAACTTACGCCGATGCGGGGATCACAGTGTGGAATATCGGCAATACCAGCGTGCATAACATGCCCGAGGTGACGCTGAACTTACCCGGCCGCGACGAGAAGGTGGCCGAGTATCAGCAGTATCTGCGGAACTTAGGCGCAGCGGGCATACGCTACACCACTTACGCCCACATGGGGAACGGCATTTGGACCAGTGGGCGCACCGACGTCCGCGGCGCCAGCGCCCGGGAGTTTGACCAGCATAGCCCTAACGCGCAAGGCGTTTGGGCCGGTAAGGTATTTAAGGGGCCGCTCTCCCATGGCCGCGAATTTACGAAAGAAGAGATCTGGGAGAATTTCACTTACTTTATTAAGAAGGTGGCGCCGGTGGCGGAGGAGAATGGCGTGCGCATCGGAATTCATCCGGACGACCCGCCGGTGCCGGTGTTGGCCGGCGTGCCGCGCTGTATCTTTAGTAACTTCGCAGGCTATCAGCGAGCGCTGGAAATTGCCAATAGTCCCAATGTGGGAATCTGCCTTTGTTGCGGCACGTGGCTTGAAGGCGGAAAACAACTGACGGGGAAGGATCCGGAAGAGATGATCCGGTACTTCGGCGCCAAGAAAATCTGGAAGATCCACTTCCGCAATGTCACGGCGCCGTTGCCGCATTTCGTCGAGACCTTTATGGACAATGGATATTACGATATGTGGAAGATTATGAAGGGACTGCGCGACGTGAATTACGACGGCATTGTCATTCTTGACCATAGTCCGACGATGGTGGGCGGCAATTTCACGCAGACGGCGTATGGCTTCGGCTATATGCGGGCGCTGATGAACCGCGCTAATGCGGAAGCGAAAAAGGGCTGACGCGACGGGCTAAGCGAGTTGGGTGTTCTTGGTTTCGAGGGAGGAGGAAGACGATGAAGGTTCGAATACCTGCCATATCCTGCTTGTTGTTCTGCGTTTGGGCGCCGAGCAACGCGCAACCCACGTCCAATCTTAAAAGCTTCCTTGAGAAGCGTCTATCGGACAGAGCCGACGCAACGCCCCCAACCTATGAAGCGCTCTTAGCCGTGATCGATTCAGTTGGAAAGAGCAGTCAAGCCGACATCCGATCCTCGTTGCCTTTACTTAGCTTGGCAATGAAAAGTAAGACTTCCAATCTTCCGATTGAGGCACTGTTTGCCTACTTCGCGATCTCACGTCGCCCAGATGGGGGAACGATACTGCGAAGTGACGTTCCAGCGATCGCGAGCTTAATGGCGAGCCTCGATGATCGTCTAAGCGGCGGATCCGTGACGATCATGCAGAACTTGACGCGAACGATTCCTGACATTACAGTGCCGCTGCTGATGTCGGAACTTCAGAGGAACGGTGTACCCAATCCGGTAAAGTCCACCGTCATGTGGACTTTACTGGAGTCGCCGAAGCGAGGAGATCCTGAGGCAGTGAAACTGGTGGTGGCGTATCTCGCCAAAGACTCGGAGGTCAAGGTACGGTTGGCAAATCTCCAGGCCATTGCGACGACTCGGACAGAAACACCCGTCATTGCGGCCCACGTCATCAGTGGCCTCACCGCGAAGAATAAGGACGTACAACTGGCCGCAATTCGAGCGGTATACGCGCTCAGCACTGCCGTGCAGGAAAAGGCCCGGCAGATCATCACCAAGCTTGCGGGCGATGCAAGCATCGATCCCCAGGTACGATGTACAGCAGAAAAAGCGCTGCAAAACAGGCTGGGTGAGACCTACAAATTTCCGGAGCCGCCAGCGCCCCCGAAATTGCGGGGGATCGGGTAAGTTGGAAGGATCGTTATCCGGGCGTAGAGTGCGTCGGCGGAAGAGTTGACGAAGGCGTTTGATGCGACGCTTTAATGCGTTTTCTCGCTTTTTTTTGGGCATGTAGTCACGGGCGAAGTCTCAAAAAGCGGGAAACTCGGAAGCTTTGGGTTTTCGAGATCGGCTAAATGCTTTTGGTTCATGCGCATACAGGGAAACTCAGGCATGCGCGTGGACGGCCCCGAATGGGCTCCGGCCCCGAATGGGCTCCGGCCCCGAATGGGCTCCCAAGCAACTAGGTGAGGTGGGTGTTTTTGGTTTCGGGGATAAAAAAG
>JBBQQS010000294.1:0-6724 GCA_038215525.1 Bryobacterales bacterium | reverse complement strand
TCGACGACGAGCATTGCGTATTGCCAGGGCAGAAAGTGACCGCCGTCAAGCCGGACAACCGCGTAGCTTTCTCAGCAGCCTCGACGCGCTCTTCCTGCTCCGCCGTAACGTGAAGGACTTTGTCGATGCCGCGGACGCGATGCGCGAAGTGCGCGGCGAGAAGTAGCTCTGTGCCTTGGGCGGCAACAGCGAACTCATGTTCAACGCCATCATGAAAGGCGGGCGCTTGGTGGGCATGTGGGAGTATAATCCGGGCACGGCCAGCATCGCGGCGCTCACCTTCGGCAAGCCGGACCCCGCCGCAAAGAAGGCCGTCGCCGCGACGGAAGCGATGATTCGCGCCGAGCTCGAAGACGTGCGCGGCTTCTCGCTCGATAGCCCAAAGAGCCGTCAGCCGCGGATCGATCGGCTACGCGGGCAGTAGCTCTTCGTAGACCTTCCACGTGGTGTCGACGGCGCGGGCCCAGCTGCAATCGGCCACGCGCGCATAACCTCTTGCGCGCCATTGGTCGCGTAAAGCGAGGTCAGCGGTCAGTTCGCGCAAGGCCGCGCCCCAGGCTTCGGTATCCTCGGGATCAATCAGCCAAGCCGCGCCGCCAGCGGCTTCGGGCAGGGCCGAACGGTTGGAGGTGACCACCGGCAGGCCGTGGGCCATCGCCTCGAGTACCGGAATGCCGAAGCCTTCGTCCAGCGACGGGAAGGCGAAGATGGCGGCTTCAGCGTAGGCCGCCTCTAACTGCTCCGGCGACAGATAGCCGGGCAAACGAATGCGCTCGCGATGCGGGCTCCGTTCGATCGCCGCCAGGACTTCCTCCGCGCCATAGCCCATCGATCCGGCCAGGTGCAACTCCCAGGGAGGGGGGACCTGCGCAAAAGCTTCTACCAAGCGCCCCAGATTCTTGCGCTTCTGGATCGCCCCCAAATGGAGGATGATGGGGCGTCGGCTTTCAGCGAGAAAGGAGGGGTCGACCTTCTCGACGCCATGCGGGATGACGCGAATGCGGCTTGGAGATACCCCCAAGTGATGCTCGACTTGTGAAGCTGTAAACTGCGAAACGGCAATAATTAAATCGGCCTGCCGCGCCGCCGACCGGGCCTGGGAAGCGAAGCGCTGGCGGAAATCAGCCGTGGAGTACTCCGCGGAGAGCACAAACAGATCGTGGAAGGTGGCGATGGAAGGGCACCGCTTCCGCTGCGGCAAGCGCTGGTTGAGCCCGTGAAAGAGCCGCGGGGCAGGCCAGGTGAGGGGTCCGGCTTCGAGCAGCAAGCGGAGGCGGCAATTGGCGGGGGGTGCGGGGGCCGCTAAGAAACGATGCGGACGATAGCACCAGCCGAAGCTTTGCTCCGGATGCGCGGCGGCTAACCCTTGCAGCAGTTGCCGGGAGTAGACACCGACGCCAGTGGGCTGCGGGTCTAGCGAGTAGGAGGCATCGAGCGCGATCAAGCGCCAGTTATAGCATGAGAAGTGGGCGTACGGCCGTGATACTCCTTCAACTTGCGATAGAGCGTCGTGCGCCCAATGCCGAGGAGGGAGGCCGCCGTAATGCGGTCGCCGCGCGTGTATTCGATGGTGCGGAGAATGTGCTGGCGTTCCAGCTCGGCCAGACGCAGGATGGGGCCGGTCATCCGCGGCGCGGGGGGGCCGGAGTGCGAGTGGATCTCCAGCATGGGCGCCAGGCTGGGCGGCGGCACGCTGGCGCTGGCGCCATTCACGCCGGCCGCCGCGGCCCGCGCTACTCGCTGCTCGCGATGCAGCGCAAAGTTCTGCACGCTGGTGGGCAGGTCCCGCACGGTGATGTAGGGGCCGGAATTGACAGCCACCATATGCTGGATGCCGTTTTCGAGCTCGCGCACATTGCCCGGCCAATCGTAGGCCAGCAGCGTTTCGAGCGCATCGGTGGAGAGCTGATGCCGGTCTCCGTGGCTCGCCAG
The DNA here is from genome assembly GCA_038215525.1 of Bryobacterales bacterium. Lineage (GTDB taxonomy): Bacteria > Acidobacteriota > Terriglobia > Bryobacterales > Bryobacteraceae > JALHNI01. The sequence continues at coordinate 4,792 of JBBQQS010000294.1, read as the reverse complement.
GAAATGCGAAACCAGGGCGGGGATGTCCTCGCGCCGCTCGCGCAACGGGGCTAGGCGCACGGTCACCACGTTCAAGCGATAGTAGAGGTCACGCCGGAAGGTGCCTTTTTCTACTTCTTTCGCCAGATCCCGGTTGGTGGCGGCCACCACCCGGAAATCGGCCTTGCGGGCATTCACCGAACCCACGGGACGGTATTCTTTTTCCTGAAGCAAACGCAGGAGTTTCGATTGCAATTCGAGCGGCAGTTCGCCGATCTCGTCGAAAAAGGCCGTGCCGCCGGTGGCCGCCTCCACCAATCCCAACTTGTTGGCCTGGGCGCCCGTAAAGGCCCCCTTGGCGTGCCCGAAGAGCTCACTTTCCATTAATGGCCCCACCATGGCGGAGCAATCGATTGTCACGAACGGCCCGGCGGCGCGGGCGGAGTGCAGACGGCGGGCAACGACTTCTTTGCCCGTCCCGGTCTCTCCCATCAGAAGCACCGGCCATTGCGCAGGGCCGAGTTTCTCGATCAAACGAAGCAGTTGGCGCGTACGCGCAGATTGGCCGATTAGGACGCGAGTTTGGTCGTCTAAGTTCATGGATAGCGGATTCTCGGGGGATACGGACAGACATCCGTTTCAGTTCGGAACTGAACTCGGTGTTTTATCCGAACTCAAAGGTTAGAGGAATTCCCAAAGTTGCACTAGCCCGCAAGGGTAGGCTTTCAGCAGCTAGTGTGGGGGGGCACGCTAAGGGATGGGGGTATCGGCAGCCGGCAGAAAGGCGGCATCTCTTCCCGGCCGGCGGCTCACTCGCCGCCCACTGAGGGGATGGCGGAGAAAGGCAAATCGCTCTCGGGGAGGGTTCACCCCGGCCCGCACTCGTGCCGGGGCCGCGATCACCCTCAGGCGAACGCGAGTGATGCCGGGAGTGAGTAAATCGATTTCGCGAGCTGCGGCTCGCGAGAGGTCCACAATGCGGCCACGGACGAACGGCCCGCGATCGTTGATCTTCACCTCCACACTCTTCCCGTTGCTCAGATTGAAGACACGTGTGGTAACCCCGAAGGGCAAGCGCGGATGGGCGGCCGTGAATTGCTCCATGTCATAGATTTCACCGCTCGCCGTAGCGCGTCCATGATACGGACGGCCATACCAACTCGCGATGCCCTGCTCTTCATAACCCAGCTTCACGCGCGCCATCGCCACCCCTTGCGGCGCCTTCTTCCGCGCGCAACCGGGACCACTGCACAAGGCCAACAGTGAGGCGCAAAACAGCATCGTGGATCGCCAGCGCATGGAACCCTCCGAAACAATTGTAGCCTTTCATGTTTATCGATTTTCGGCCCTTTCGTCTCTCTGGCGAAGAAGCCATTTTTCTTCTTGACATTGTTTCCAAAACCTTTTATACCTGGATCACATACGCGATCGTTTTCGATCGTAATTTTGATGTTAGGGAGAATGGTTCGATGAAGAACGCGACCAAGAAAGCAGCCAAAAAGGCTCCGGCCAAAAAGGCTGCTAAGAAGAAGTAGTAGTTAAAACTCTCGCAAGAGAGTGAGACGGAGAAGGGCCCCACGCAAGTGGGGCCCTTTTCTTTTGTCCTGGGTCCCACGGCGGCGAAAAGGCCGCAAAAAGGCCGGTTTCGCGATTGGCGTCCGCTATCATAGCCAGCATGAGACTCCTCCTCTGTAGTTGTTTGCTCGCCGCCGCGCTGCATGCCGCGTCGCTCGAAACCGAAGTGAAGGCCGTGCTTACGCGCCAACAAGAGGCCTGGAATCGCGGCAACCTGCGGGCCTTCATGCAGGAGTATTGGCAATCGCCGGAGTTGGCGTTCATCGGCAAGCAAGTGGCCCGTGGTTGGCAAGCCACGCTCGAGCGTTATGAGAAGACCTATCCCACGCCCGCCACCATGGGCCGCCTCACATTTTCCGAGGTCGAAGTGCATCCCTTAGGGAAGGACCATGCCTGGGTCTTCGGCCGTTTTCACTTGGCCCGCACCGCCGAAGGCGGCGGCGATGCACGCGGCCGCTACACCCTCATCTTCACCCGCACCAAAGAAGGCTGGAAGATGGTGCTCGACCACACCACGGGTGAGTAAACGCTAGTTGCGCTGGAGTTGCGCGATCAACACAATCACGAGCAGAATCGAGATCGCCAACAGCGCAATCTTCAGCCCACTGTAAGGACGGTCCCCTTGCACCTCGCCCGTGCGGGCATTCACCGCGATCTGAAAGACGTGCCCCTGGAAGCGATAAGCGCCAATCCACACCGGCAAGAGTAAGTGCCGGAAGGCGACCTCCCGGTATTGGGTTTCGCTCGCCAGAATGCGCTGCTCGTCGCCGCCGATGTCCGTGCGGATCCAGGCCGCGATCCGCGGTTCCATGCGCTGCTTGGCCAAGCCGAAGCCTTCGGGTAAGTCTACTTGATAGCGCTGGGCTTGAAAGCCGGCCAGATAGGCAGGCTCATACGGGGTAAGTGACTCGAGATCCCATGGCTCAAGATCGGTGACGCGTTCGTCCACTACTTTGGTCGCGACGATCAACACATCGCGATGCGGCCCTTGCACCATGCCCTGCGCCCCACTCCAGCGCACCCGCGTCACTTGCTGCTGCACGCGCTGGCCTTGTTGATTCGTCGTAGTGACCATTTCGGTGTAGTGGTCGCCGCGTTCGCCCCGGTATTGGGTGATCGTGTCCGCGGAGTAACTCCAGTAAGGCAGATAGACGCCCTGCTGCGATGCAAGCTGCGCCATCTTCTGCAGCGCGCTCGGCGCGAACCAGAGGCCACCGATCCAACGACGCACTAAGTTCTGCGCGCCTTCATGCGGAATCTTGAAAGGCAGCAACGCATTGGGGGCCACCAGCGGACTCGCCGCTTTGGGCTGCATCACGATGCGCGCCGCGCAGAAGGGGCAAGCGCCAGCGACCTGCGGCGGCTCAAAGGCGAATACCGCGCCGCAGCCATCGCACTTTACTTCCAGCGCCGCGGGAGAGATCTGCTGCTGATGACTTAGGGCTTCCTCGAAACAGTGCTCGCCCGTGTCGCCCGCCGTGGGCGATACACTTTGGAGGTTGCCGCAAGCCGTGCACTTCAACTGACCCTGGCCCGGATCCCAAGCCATATCAGCGCCACAGGCCGCGCAGGTAAAGCGTGCTTGCGCCACTCCAGTTACCGGATCGGCCGCACGATGATCTTCGACAGCGAGCAGCCGCGTTCCACTTGCGCGCTGCAGGTGCGAAACCTCAAGTTCTTATCGAAGCAGACTTGCACCTCTTTCAAGAACCGCCCACTACAATCGACGGCCAGCATATTCGGCTTCAAGCCCGAATTGGCGGCGACGAACTTCCGCTCGAGGTCAGCCGGCGAGAACTCCAACTCGGCCGCCGTCAGGTTCTTCAGTTCGGGAGGAATGCGGACATTGGCCCAGGTGGTGAGGATGCCTTCGAAGTACTGCTTGGGGGTAAGTCCGCTGCAGGTGCCATGCTTGCGCCACTCATGGTTCATCAGCCGCTCGGACGGCATAATCTCGAGAATGTCGCGCCGCAACGAAGCCGACAGGTTGAGCCGGTCGGTAGTGCACTCTTCGGGCCAACCGCGTTCGAATTGCGGCCACAGGCCATGCACCACGAAGCCGTACTTACGCGGCCCGGCGCACTGAAAGCGATCGCGCGCGCCAGCGGGGCCGGCACAATAGTCTGGAGACCAGGACAGGCTCAGTACGTAAAAGTCGAACTGCCCGGGCGCCGTGCGTCGCGGTTGCGCTCCAAGATTGAGGGCCGCGAGCAGCAACAAAAGAATACGTCTCATCACTCGATTATTATAAGGACTCATGAGCACGCACATCGAAAAAGTATCCTGGGGCGGCTGGCCCAACTGTTATCGCCTGGTAAGTGAGGGCGTGGAACTCATCCTCACCAGCGACATAGGGCCGCGCGTCATGCGTTGCGGCTTTGTGGATGGGCCCAATGTCTTCAAAGAGTACCAGGAGGAGCTAGGCGGCACCGGCGAATCCACCTGGAAGATCCGCGGCGGCCATCGCGTATGGGTGGCGCCGGAGCGCGCCAACATCACTTACGAACTCGACAATCATCCGGTGGAAGTCACCTTGGCCGGCGATACCCTCACCGCCACCTCGCCCATCGACCCGCGCACCGGCTTACAGAAGACCCTGATCGTCACGCTCGCCGATGGCCGCGCCACCGTCACCAATCGCCTCACCAACACCACGCTCTTCCCCATCGCCTGTGCCGCCTGGGGACCCACCGTCATGGCCCCCGGCGGCCTCGGCATCACCGGCTTCCCACCACGCGGCACCCATCCCCAAGACCTTGAACCCGTCAATCCCCTCGTCATGTGGAGCTACACCGACTTCAGCGATCCCCGCTGGCGCTTCACCGCAAAGTACGTCACCCTACGCCAGGATCCCCAAGCTAAAGCCCCGCAGAAGCTGGGCCTCTTCAATCCCCATACCTTCGGCGCCTACTTACTCGACGACCAACTGTTCCTCAAGCAATTTCACCCGGACCCCGCCAAGACCTACGCCGACCTGGGCTGCAGCTATCAGTCGTTCTCCAACTGCGACATGCTGGAGCTCGAAACCATGGGCCCCTATGAGCTAGTCGCACCCGGCGCCCATACCGAGTTCACCGAAACCTGGACCTTACACCGGGGCGTGTCACTCACCGAAATCAGCGATGCCGCGCTCGATGCGTTATTCTTGCCCCGCCTGATCTACTGAATACTACGCCGCAAACGGTCGCAGGCCTTCTGCGCCTGCTCATACTCCGGCTCAATGTCGAGCGCGGTCTCG